>DAOVAN010000072.1 GCA_030671005.1 Caldifarciminota bacterium | reverse complement strand
AAGATTCCTCGCAGTTATAAAACTGGCATGAGAACCGATGGCGTCATCTACGCATCGGAAAAGATGTTATCCCAGATAACTTCAGACGAAGCACCCGAACAAGTCGCAAATGTAGCAACTCTACCGGGTATTGTCGGATACGCAATGGCAATGCCTGATATACACTGGGGTTATGGATTCCCCATTGGCGGTGTTGCGGCTTTTGACGTTGAACAAGGGATAATATCACCCGGTGGTGTGGGTTACGATATAAATTGTGGTGTCCGACTGCTCCGGACTGACCTCACGGACAAAGACATCCAGCACAAAATCAAAGACTTGATCCGCTCCATGTTCAATAATGTTCCTTCAGGCGTTGGTTCAACCGGTAAAATACGTATCGACGAAAGAGAGGTGAAGCAAGTACTCGTTCATGGTGCTCAATGGGCTATGAAAAAGGGATTCGGCTGGCAAGAGGACATCGACCACATCGAAGCACATGGCGCACTCAAAGGAGCAAATCCAGACAAAGTATCAAGACGTGCCCTTACGCGCGGACGTCCTCAACTGGGAACACTCGGCGCGGGTAATCATTTCCTGGAGATACAGGTTGTTGAAGATATCTATGACCGGGAAGCAGCAAATATTATGGGCATCGAAGATGTTGGACAGATAACCATCATGATACACACTGGTTCAAGAGGCCTTGGTTATCAGGTATGCGACGACAACGTCAAGATGTTGGGTCGAGTGACTCAGAAGTACGGCATTCAGATTCCTGATCGCCAGCTGGCTTGTGCACCCATAAAATCGCCTGAAGGCAAGGCATACTTCGAACAGATGGCGTGTGCCGCGAACTATGCTTGGGCAAACCGTCAATGCATAATGCACTGGATAAGAGAATCATTTGAGAAAGTTTTGGGCAAAAAGGCCGAAGATCTCGGCATGCATCTCATCTACGATGTAGCTCACAATATAGCCAAGTTCGAAAAGCACAAGGTGGGCGATGAAATTAAGGAATTGTGCATACACCGTAAGGGCGCAACCCGGGCATTCGCCGCAGGACACGACGAGGTACCGGATATGTATAAAAGCATTGGTCAACCAGTACTCATTCCGGGAGACATGGGGACACATTCATACCTGTTGCTCGGCACTGATCTGGCAATGAAAGAGACATTTGGCTCAACCTGCCACGGTGCAGGCCGTGTCATGTCGCGTACCAAGGCACTATCCAGAACACGCGGCCGAAGCATAGAAAAGGAACTCGCCGAAAAAGGGATCTACGTCCTTTCAGCAAGCGACAAAGTCCTGCGCGAGGAAGTACCAGAAGCGTATAAGAATATCGACACGGTCGTCGATGCGGTGCACAAGGCAGGCATATCACGCAAAGTCGCCCGGATGAGACCACTGGGTGTTGTCAAAGGATAGTTGCATTTCGCAGACACAAAACTACAGGCGACAGCTGTAACACTATCTTTTTGCAGTGAATAAGATCCTGAGAAACAAAATTCAACAAGCTCCGTTGACGGCTGGCGTCTACATTTTCAAGGACCAAAAGAATAAGATAATCTATATTGGTAAGGCATCGAGTCTAAAAAATCGACTGACTTCTTATTTAAACTCCTCGCTCGTGGCTCAGGCAACTGATGTCGATATTATCATCGTCAATTCTGATGTCGAAGCCCTGTCTCTTGAAGAATCGCTAATAAAGCTACACAAACCAAGATATAATATCCGCTTGAAAGATGATAAGAAATTTCCGTATCTGAAAATCACTATCAAAGAAGATTTTCCACGTATTCTTTTCACGCGTGACCTGACTCCTGATGGTTCACTCATATTTGGACCATATACCAGTGCCAAAGCGCTGCGAAAAACACGGGACGCTCTATGCCGCATATTCAAACTGGTGTCGTGTACTAAGGACCTATCAAAAAAGTACGCCAGGCCGTGCCTAGAGTATTACTTAGGAAAATGTAGCGCACCATGTACAGAAAGCATCACAAAACAAGAGTACGGCAACCTCGCCGATAAAGCAATAAAGTTTCTACGCGGTAGCTCGGATGAACTCGAAAAGACTCTTGAAAAACAGATGTGGCAACACGCCAAGAACGAAAATTTCGAAGCAGCCAAAATTCTGCGTGATCAGCTATTCGCAATACGCAAAATATCGCAACGGCAACAAATAGTAACTAAGGATAATGTCAGTCGCGACGTTATCGGCACTGCACGCAGTCGATTTCATTGCATAGCTTGCCTTTTCAAGATTCGCGAGAACCGTCTTTTTTCAAAGGAAATATACGATTTGAAAATCAATTCGAAAAGTACAGATGAAGAAATCGCGAGTTCGTTCATTAGATTGATATGTACTCATTTGTCGTTTCTGCCGAAGCAGCTTGTCGTTTCGTGCATGCCCACTGAATGGGACATCCAGGAAAAGTGGTTCCGAAATAAAGGATTCGATGTCCGGGTTGTAACCAAACCCAGGGGAGCGGTCAGACATCTACTGGAATGGGCCAAGAAGAATGCAGAAAGTGAATTGTCGGCGAGGATCACAAAGACAAGAGTGCCGCCGGTGCTCATCGAAATACAGGAGAAGCTGCATCTGAAAAGTCCGCCGCGTTGGATCGAGGCATTCGATATATCGAACATCGGCACAAAATTCGCGGTCGGATCATCCGTGGCGTTCAAAGACGGCAAGCCGTATAAGCAGTATTATCGAAGGTATCGGATCAAAAGGGTAATTGGCCAGAATGATTTTGCCATGATCAGAGAAATCGTCAGCCGCAGGCTCAAGGACCTAAAAAAGAGAGAACGCAAACCAAACCTTTTGCTCATTGATGGTGGTAAGGGGCAACTTTACTCAGCCCTCCGGGTCATCAATGACCTAGATTTGAAGATTCCAACGTATGCGTTAGCCAAAAGAAGCAATCAGCTGTATAAAAAGGATGGCCGTGTTGTTTCAATACCGCAAACGGCCAAAGGATTTTTTCTGTTGAAAAGGGTACGTGATGAAGCACACCGGTTTGCCATCGGCTATCACCGCAAGCTTCGCGCCAAACCACTAACCAGGTCCGCGATCGATGATATCGCTGGCATAGGCAAACTGAGGAAATTTGAAATACTGAAATACTTTGGCAGTATCGAGGCTTTGAAAAAAGCAAGCGAAGGAGAAATCGCCAAAGTCCCGGGCATCGGCCCCAAAACGGCAAAGCTCATCTACGAATCGCTACACACCTAACAAACACGATTCACGATACCATGAACAGAAAATTCGAAATGCGAATTTCGAAATGCGAAAACACACAACAGTAAATCAGAATATCAGAGAATCAGCACGCAGAGCATCAGATTATCAGAAACCAGAGATTAAAATCTACAACACTGCAGGCTAGCTGAGTGGTTTCTATGCTAATCCCTGATTTGATTCAAGAAATCAGCTAATCTGAGTTCGAAATGATATAAAGGGTCGATGCGCGCAGCATAAAAGTGTAAAAGTTTATGCCTGTCCCCAATGAGCTGCCCCGTAGATTGAAAATCTACGGGGTCATTGCGAAGCTGGCGAAGTCAGCTGTGGCAATCTCTGCCTGCCCACTGTCATTGCGGCTCAGGCGGAAGCGACAATCCAGCTGCCTACGCATTACGGAGCTCGGAGCTCGCTGTGTTCTGTGTTCAAAGCCTGCCCTCGGAGCGTTAGCGAAGGGGGTAGAGACCTGACCCCAGTGCTACAAATCACTTGACATCTCCTCCCATTTTGCTACAATTATCATAGCAGTATAACTATTACAAGAAAATAATACACCGTCTTAAAATATAAGATTAAGGAGAAGGGATGAAGTTGTGGCATCATTTTGAGTATATAGGTATAATGCAATTTAACCACACACCAGTGTGGCGCGATTCCATAGTATCCGGCATAACTGAACACAACAAGCGAACTCCACGCAAGGACTTCAGTAATCACTGGGAAGCATATGCCCAAAAACAAGGTAACACGATCTAGGAAAAAACTACAGGCCCTTCGTACAAAGCCTGAGAAGCAAACTTCGAGGGAAAAAAAGGTTGACGCATTAGTAGATTCGGCGAAGAGGCTCTGTCACTCTGATCCTAAGAAAGCCATCGGCTACGTTAAGCAAAGCCTCGCATTGGCAAAAAAACTCAACTACACGAAAGGCATTGCTAATAGTTACCTGACTATGGCCGCATGTACCAGAGGAGTGTCTGAATACACACAGGCGATTGAACATAGCAAAAAGGCAATTAAACTATATGCAAAAATAGGTGAACATAAAGGGCGGGCGAACTGCTATATGAATATCGGTATTGTCTTTACTGAACGAGGTGGTTACAAAAAGGCATTAGACTATTACATAAAAGCCCTTGCAATTTTCGAAGAAATAGGAGATAACAAAGGCATCACAGATGCTTTGAATAACATGGGAGTTTTGTCTTCCAGACTAAACGATCTTGAGCAAGGAACAGAATACTTTCTTCAAGCCCTATCACTCTATGAATCGATCAATAACAAGACGGGTATTGCTGCGACATGTCTTAATGTTGGTGCAAACTATTACGAAATGGGCGATCCTGATCAGGCACTCAGACACTTTCTCAAGGGTCTGAGAATCTTTGCTGCGATCAATGATAAAAAGGGCTGTGCGCTTTCTTATCTGAACCTTGGAGAATTTTACGAGAAATGCAATGATCCCAAGGTAGCAGTGGAGTACCTTTCAAAAGCCTTAAAAATGTTCGAGAAAATCGAAGACACACGCGGCGTCGCGAGTTCTACCGGTGTTTTGGGACGCGTTTACGCTGAACTGCATAACTACGACGCAGCACTCAGCAATCTTAATAACAGCCTACAATTTGCTCGGGAAGTTGGAGTCAAAGATGTTGAGATTGAAGCTCTCAAAAATCTTGCAAAACTACACGAGGTGCAGCACGAGTTTAAACAAGCGTTAGGGTATTATAGGAAATATCACAAGCTAACACAAGAGGTATTCAACGCTGAAAAGAACAAGCAGATTACAGCTATGAGGACTAGATATGAAACCGAAAAGAAAGAAAAGGAGGCCGAACTCTTCCAACTCAAGAACGTCAAACTACGCAAGGAAATCAGGCAGCGCAAAGCAGTAGAGAGGGAATTGAAAGAGCACCGCAATCATCTTGAGAAGCTAGTAGAAGAACGCACGGCCGATCTTAGATCCTTGGCTCACGAGCTGTCTTTGGTTGAAGAAAAACAACGCCGGAAAATCGCCACTTACCTACATGATGATATAAGTCAAACACTGGCGCTTGCCACAGTCAAATTAGAACTGCTTCATGAGGAGACCTCTATTACCCAAATAAAAAGGGCAATAGAAGAAATCAAAGAAGTTATAGATGAAACGAATCTACGAACACGGTCGCTAACATTTGAAATCAGCCCACCGGTTCTCTATGATTTAGGTCTCGAACCGGCCTTGGAATGGTTTATGGAACAATTCAGTGAAAAACATGGAATTAAGTGTGATTTCAATAGTGATGGACTGCCAAAGCCGATGAGTAACGACACAAAGGTTATCCTTTTTCAGTCGGTACGTGAGCTACTGACGAATGTCGCCAAGCATGCGCAAGCACGCAGTGTGAGAATATCTACCCTTAGAGACAACAACACAATAAGAATTCAAGTCGAAGATGATGGTGTTGGCTTTGATCATAGTATCTTGGAGCAGAAAACTACAAAAAACGAAGGCTTTGGATTATTTAATTTGAAAGAGCGTTTACGTCATTTGCGTGGTAAGCTCGAGGTTGCATCCAAAATCGGGCAAGGAACATCGGTTGCCCTTGTCGCACCATTGGAGCCTTCCCGCCGAGTTAAGCGAAGCAAGCAATGACCATATGCGCTCATGTGAAATCTTGGTTACCATTGCTTGTAGGCAGGAATAATCTGAAACAGACACTGGAGGAAAATGAGCATAAAGGTGCTACTGGCTGATGATCATATGATGTTTCGTGAAGGCATGAAAAGCCTACTTGACAAGGAACCTAACATTGAAGTGGTTGGTGGAACAGAGAATGGCAGAGAAACTGTGAAACTTGCAGGTGAACTTAAGCCTGACGTTATCGTTATGGACATTACCATGCCTGACTTAAACGGCATGGAGGCTACCCGTAAGATCAAAAAGACCATTCCTGCAACGAAAGTGCTCTGTTTGTCCATGCATTCAGACCGGCGATACGTTCTGGACATGTTCCGTGCCGGAGTTTCAGGTTATCTCTTGAAGAATTGTGCCTTCAAGGAACTGAGCAAGGCCATACACATCGTGGCAGCGAACCAAGTATACATCAGCCCTCAGATTGCACACATTGTCGTGGATGAAAGCATCGCTCAAGAGCCGCCTGCAAAGACTACTGTTCAGTCAATTCTGACGCCACGGGAACGTGAGGTTCTCCAGCTCATAGCCGAAGGCAAGAACACAAAGCATATTGCCCTTCATCTTCACAAAAGCACAAAAACGGTCGAGACGCACCGTAGAAACATAATGAGAAAGTTGAATCTTAAGAGCGTCGCCAAACTCACCAAATACGCAATAAGCGAGGGAATAGTCTCTCTCGACACTTAACATACTTGAAACACTAACAGCCTACTTTTCACTCAGTTACAGCTAAGGATTTTCGAACCCTAAATTAAGGAACTACCCAATTGTGGTTGGCTTAATTGTCACTTATAATATAGTAGTAGATTAAAGCCACGCGTGGCTTTTGGAAAGAATGAAGAACGTCGACCTCACGGCGTTTATATTGCTAATTTGTATAACTCAAGAAGGAGGCTGTATGAAGCATGTAGCTTTGGTAATTGCATTAGCCATGCTATTCTTGTTCAACATGGCACACGCAACGGTGTGGTATGTCCACCCAGACTCGGCCATGAACTGCATAGATGACTGCCTTGATTCCTGCTCCATTGGTGACACTGTGCTGGTCGGGCCCGGAATCTATACTGAGAATATTATCTGGCCCGTAACAGCTGGCATAGATTTAGTCAGTGAGCATGGCGCAGATACAACAATCATCGATGGCGACAGTAGCAACGTGGTCATTCACATTTCTGGCACGATTGATACAACAACCAAGATTAGCGGCTTCACTATCATGAACGGCTACCATATCAATGGCGGCGGCATATATTGCGACAACGCTTCGCCAATAATAGAAGACAACATCATTACTGAGAATACTGGCATGTGGTGTGGCGGCATCGTGTGCCGTTACCCCGACGCTGCCCCTCTTATAGCTAATAATTCTATCATTAATAATCACGCCGATAGCACAGGTGGAGGTATATACTGTTTCAACTATGCGCATCCGATAGTATTGTATAATATTATTGATTCAAATACAGCAGTGTGGGGTGGCGGCATTTGTTGCCAAACCGGGTGTTCGCCAACAATAACGGGCAATACCATTATTTCTAACACGGCTATCTACAACGGTGGTGGCATCGGATGCTACAATAGTTGTTCACCCACGATAGAAGGTAATCTCATTTCCGAAAATGTGTCAGGGTACGAGGGGGGCGGTATTTATTGCTATCAAAACAGCTCACCGATTATTAAGCGCAACGCAATCAATCTGAACACGGCAGCCGGCTATGGGGCAGCGGTGCATGTGACTGGCAATTCTTCACCGCAAATCGATAGCTGCACAATCGCACACAACAATTATGACGGCATTTTCTGCTACGATGGATCCAATCCTACCATTAGCTACTGTAACATCTACGGCCACACCAACAACGGAGTCTGGAATTCAGACCCTAATCTTACTATTGATGCCGAGAATTGCTGGTGGGGACATGCAACTGGTCCATGGCATCCAACTGCGAATCCTGGTGGTCAGGGCGATCCCGTAAGTGATCATGTTGATTTTGACCCATGGCTGGATGATTCTGTTTCGGGAATCGGAGTTGAAGAATTCGAGATCGCAAACCCACTGGCTCTTCATCTTCAGATCAGCCCAAATCCATTTCGGCACACCACCAACATCAGATACACGATACACGAATCAGGATACACGATACAAAACCCGACATTAAGTATCTACGACGCCACAGGCCGTTTGGTTAAATCATTCTCACTTCTCACTTATTACTTATCAAATTCCACGTCAGTGGTGTGGGATGGCCGGGACGACCAAAACAGGATGTTAGGCAGTGGGCTGTACTTTGCGAAGT
>DAOVAN010000060.1 GCA_030671005.1 Caldifarciminota bacterium | reverse complement strand
CGGACATAGAAAAGACCCAAATAGTCGCTTGCCGAACTCACTCCGGGTATTATGTGGATAGCACGGAATACATCTCTTTCAGCACCTGGCATGATCGCGATTTCTTCTCTCGTGAAACTCTGCTTTCCCGGCATGATTATTCTCCCGCCCGTCGCTTCTATCTCGTCCATAGCAATCGGCTCGGTTTGCAGGCCAACACGCAGATACGTTGTATCAATGTCCACTATCGTGGCATAGAGGGTTTGTTTCTCGAATCCTATGTGGCTGAAGGCTATCGTGTGTTTACCGGGGATGATATCCGGAATCACGAATGAGCCCAGCGAGTCACATATATACATTCTGTCGGTTGTCATAACGCGGACATATGCTTGCAAGGGTTCTTTTGTATCCAGATCGTAAACATCACCTGATACAGTTACCGATAGCATGAAGGATAGGAGTTGTATCATTCCTTCACCTTAAGGACATATTCTGTCATACACTTAATTCTCGGCAAAATTCGAAGCGAGCCCGTCTTAGGTGCGACTTTCATAGGTTATTTTAGCTAACAAATGCAAAAAAGTCAAGCTATTTCAAGTAGAATATTCTATTCATGGGTAATATGAACCCAAGACACAAACAATCAAAATAGTGGTCTTGAGACGATCAAAAGACGATTTTGCATTCCATTTTGTGCTTTTTGGCGATTTCGGCGATTCTTCGTCTGAGGCGTACCGTATACATCTTACGGTTGCTGTAGTAGTAATCATACTGCTCCTGCAACGCAGGGAACTGTGCTTTTATCAAGCGCTTCATATTACGCCAGACTTTGGGGTACGGATTCAAGGTGTCAAACATGACGTATTGTGCATTGCATAGCCTTGAATATCTGAAGATTTCATTGAGGGTATCATCACTATCCGTGAAATAGGGAAGAACCGGTGCAACAAACACACTGGTAGAGATACCTGCATGAGATAGTGTCCTCATTCCTTTAAATCTCTTCTCTGCAGACGGCGCGTGTGGTTCAAATATCCGTCTTACTCTGTCATCCACGACGGTTATTGTGAAGCTCACCTTGATTTTGTGGAGCTTTTGCAAGATGTCAATGTCCCGTACAACAATTGTTGACTTAGTGAGAATTGATAACTTGTGACGGTAAATCAACAATTTTTCGAGACATTCACGCGTTATTTTATATTTTAGTTCAAGTGGCTGATATGGATCGCAGACCGTGCCGAATGAAATACGACTCGGTTTCTTGAGTCTTTTCAGTTGCCTTTCGAGTACTTCAGGCGCGTTGATCTTGGCATCTACGAAATCGCCCCATGGTTCAGTGTGACCAGTGAATTTCTTCATGAAGACTGCATAGCAATACTGGCATTTGTGGGCGCAGCCATAATAGGGATTGATTGCATAGTCGATGACTGGAATCCCCGATTTGTTGAGTATCGACTTACATTTCACTTCGTTAACTAATAACTGCCTTCGCTTCACGCCACATTATAGAGTAACCTAACAAAGAGTCAACATTTGCTTGTTTATTTCAATTGACGACCGACCGATGATCGGCGAAGGAAATCCGAAATTCGAAGCACGAAATCCAAAATTCGAATTTTCTAAACTAGAATATTTCGGATTTGTCCCACTCTGGGTGGATTCTCGTAAATACAATCAAATCAAAGATTTGAGTATTTGCGGAATTAGAATTTAGTGCTTAAAGATTAGTATTTGACAATTGACAAGCTCTCTCTGTCGAGTATAATCTGAGGAATTTGGTAATAGGGGGCCTGTAGCTCAGTTGGTTAGAGCAGCTGACTCATAATCAGCGGGTCGGGGGTTCGAGTCCCTCCGGGCCCACTCGAAAAAGAGCAGGTTTACACGAGTTTGTGCGGAGCCACAATTGGAAATCAGAAGAAATAAATCGAAGGTGTCCTGAAATTAGTGTATTTGATAGATATTCAAGGATTTGATTCACCTAATTCCCTATGAAATGGATTGTGCATCCTGCGAAGCGTGATTTAGCCAAAACGATACTCAGTGCGATTTTTCTCGCGGTATTCCTGATTTTCGTGGGATTTTTCTATGGTGTGTTCTGGACTATTTTTGGTTTAATTGTGCTATTCGTGTCTTTACATTCCTATTTTTTCCCTACTGCCTATGAAATTACTGAGGATGAGGTTATCAAGAGAAACATCTTCCTGACGCAGAAGAGAAAATTGAGTGAGTTTAGACGGGTCTATGAAGGCAAGAACGGAGTCTTGCTTAGTCCTTTCCGGCGCAAGACTTTCCTCAATCAGTTCCGTGGTGTGTTTTTACTGCTGCCCGTGCAAAGGGATGAGATCCTAGGTTTTTTGAGGCTGCGGGTAGAGGGAAGTAAGAAAGAAACGGATGACTCAGGCGGAGAGCAGTAAGGTGTCAGCGGTCAGTAGGGACAAAGTGCTCATTCAGAAATATGCCGCCGATTTCTCCATCCCCCAAGAGCTTGCAGAAATCATTGCGCGACGGTACCCAGAGCATAGTGAAGCACATAAGTTTCTGTTTCCACACACAGACCAACTTAATGATCCAGCCTTGATACCTGATATCAACATGGCCGCTGAAGAAATCATGGGTGCTATAAAGAAAGGCGAAGGCATACTTATCTACACGCATGATGATGTTGATGGTTACACCTCCGCGGCAGTAATGTACAAGGCTCTGGATGATTTGACCCGGGGCAGCGGTTCTGTTCATGTCTATCCCATCAGGCGTGAGCAAGACGGCTACATTTTGAACCCAGACGTACTCCGTGCATACCGGGACAAAGACGTCCGGCTTCTGTTGACCGTGGATTTCGGAATAAGTAATGAAGAGAACTTTCGCATTGCAGAACAAGAGGGGCTCAGGGCGGTCATATGTGATCATCACGAAACACAATTGTCGAGTTTTCCAATCGCGGCGGTGAATCCGAAGAGGCCTGATTCAAACTATCCTTTTCGTGAATTGGCTGGCGTGGGAGTCGCCTTCAAACTGGCACAGTTCTTGTATCAGCAGTTTTTTGATATGAGTGCAAAGGAGTTCTATGGGTTGAAGAAAAACTTCTTTCCAATTGTTTGTATCGGTACTTTCTCAGACCGTGTAGTACTGCGTGCGGAAAACAGAGTATTCTGTAAATGCGGCATGGAGTTGATGAACGGCATAGCCGAACCATGGGTAGAATGCCTGAGGAAGGAAGGTGATATTGATATCCAAAGGCTCTTGAGGGAAATTATACCCACGGTTGGCTCAGCAGCCTACTTGGACCCGAGACTTGGGGTCGACTTTTTCATAAATGCTGATCTGGGAGAAGTCACTGCTACGTATAAGGAGCTCAGAGCGACTGACCAGAGGCGCCGGCAAGAGATAGAAGCGGTGTTCAGTGAAGTCATCTCGGGTGTCGAAGTCACGCCCCAGTTAGTGATTTCGGTTGTTCCTTTATCAAAACAGCACTATCTCGGTTCAGTCGCTTCCCGGCTGCGCGATTATTATAAGCGTAACTCGATCATCATTGGGGTGAAGGATGAGAAGTGCGTGGGTGAGTTGCGTAGTTGCAACCTTGATCTCTATAAGCTGCTTTACAGGATGCGGAGTTTCTTTGGAGATTTTGGTGGGCACAAAAAAGCCGCAGGTTTTTCTATGAAAAAGAGCAACCTCGATCTCTTCTTAGGTAAATTGACGCAATATGTGCAGAAACACGATCCAGATGTCCTGGATGAGTGCGATACACCCGACCCTGCTCCTGAGGCCTTTTTGAGGAGATCCGATATTAGCATGCTCAAAGTCCTTGCTCCGTTTGGAGAAGGAAATCCTGCTCCTGTATTGACCGATGGCACGAGTGTGTATACTGTCGATAATACACTCAACCTGAACGACCGAGTGTAAGAATGGCGAATCTTAACTACGCAAAGAAAGAGTTGAATTTCAAAATCGTGTATTACGGCACAAGCCTTGGGGGTAAGACGACGAATCTCCGTTCGATGTATGCAAGACTAGCACCAGAACGCAAAGGGCATATGATGAGTCTTGCGACCGACCTAGACCAGACTATTTTCTTTGATTTCCTACCCGTGGATGTGGGGGAGGTGAAGGGATGGAAGTTGCGGTATCATCTGTATACAGTGCCGGGCCAGGTCTATTACAATGCTTCGCGCAGGCTGGTACTCAAGGGTGTAGACGGTTTGGTCTTTGTAGTCGATTCCCAGCAGGAGAGACTGGAAGAGAACATCGAAAGCATGTACAACCTGAGAGATAACCTGAAGCTATATAATGTGATGCTCCGGGATATCCCGATGGTCGTTCAGTATAACAAACGTGACCTGCCCAATATCATGGCGATCCAGGATCTCCAAACTCAGCTGAATGATGCTGGGTGCCAATACTTCGAGAGTGTAGCGATTCGAGGCATCGGCACTTTTGAAACCTTGAAGGCAACATGTCAGCTGACCATCATGAAGCAAATCGATAGTCTCCCAACTGTCTGATCCCTGCAACACCGTTTTTGGCTATCCTATTGACTAAATAAAGAGATTTTGTATAATGGAGATATGAGAATTTCCATTGTTGTACCTGCCTACAATGAAGCAGTGAACATACCTCTTCTCGTTGAAGAATTTGATAAATTCATCAAGAAAAGCAGGAGCTATGAGGTGGTTCTTGTCGATGACGGCTCTGAGGATGGTACAAATAATATCTTGAAAAAACACAAAAGATCCTATCTTAGAAGCGTGCGCCATGGTAGAAATATGGGCAAGACCCAGGCCATTATGTCTGGCGCCAAGGCCGCGAAAGGTGACATCATCGTGATATTTGATGCCGATATGCAATACGACCCGCGAGATATTCCGAAGTTGATCGCCCTCATCGACAGCGGCTATGACGTTGCCACCGGCTGGAAGCAAGGAACCTATGATAAGAGATTTGTGTCTAATGTATACAACCTATGGGCGCGGAAGCTGTTTGGACTCGAGATTCACGACATGAATGCGATCAAGGCGATCAGAAAAGAAGTTTTACGTATCATCCCTATGCGCAAAGACTGGCATCGCTATATCGTGCCGCTCGCGAAAGAAGCCGGTTACAAGATTGGTGAGATCAAGGTCAACCTGAGGCCAAGAAGATATGGAAGTCCTAAGTATCAACAGAAATCACGCATACTCGTTGGATTCTTTGATCTCCTGGCAGTGAAATTCCAGCTGTCGTTCATGAGGAAACCGCTCCTCTATTTTGGTACGGTTGGTCTATTTTCAATAGCGGTAGGTATTCTGGTTGGCATCCTCTCGATTGTCATGAGGCTCTTCGGATACGGTTTTCGTCCCTTACTATATTTAGTTATTTTGCTCATCATATCGGGAATTCTATTCTTTTCCTTAGCACTAATTGGCGAATCAATACGCGCCATACTCGATCGCCTTGAAAAACGCGAAGTATAAGAACCTGTTAACAGTTGCGCGTGTCGGTGTCGGTGTCGGTCTCATCCTATTTCTCTTATGGGCACTCGATATTGGAAAAACCGTCAACATCATTCGTGGCATCGATGCAAGATATTTGGTTTATGCCGCAATTCCCTATCTTCTTTTCATCATTCTTTCAGCATGGCGGTGGCAGATTCTACTCGATTTCAAGAAGTTTGGAATACCTTTTGGTCGCACCGTGATAACCTATTTCATTTCTCTTTTTTTCAACAATCTCTTACCCACTACGGTGGGCGGTGATATGATGCGGGTAGTATACACCATGAAGAATCGCAGGGCAGATTCTTTGGCGACGGTTCTCGTGGACCGTATATTGGGGTTTGTCGGATTGTTCATCCTTGCCTTGCTGGCGGTGCTCTATTTGCTCATTGAAAAAAAAGAGACCGAGTTTCTTCCTTTTATGATAGTTGGATTAACTGTGGTGATCGTGATAACATACATTTTCTTTTCGGGTAGAGCCTACGCATTTTTCTCTCCAATGATAAGTAAGATAAAAGTTCTCAAATTAGGCGAAAGGATAAACCGTCTACATGAATCCGGCACCGATTTTGGAGGAGCATGGGGGCCGATTATTCTTTGTATCTTGCTTTCGGTTTTGATCCAGACGACATTGGCAATAGCTCCTTTTCTCGTCCTTTTGGGGATGGGCAATTTTGAGGTGGGGCTTTTGCCTTTTTTCATATATGTCCCCATCATTAATGTGATTTCGATGATACCAGTATCACTCAACGGTCTCGGGATACGAGAGAATTCCTATGTGATTCTCTTCTCTCGTGTGGGGCTCGACGGCGAGGTGTCATTTGCTATGTCTTTGGTTTCTTTTTTCATAATCTTTGTTTTTTCGCTAATCGGTGGCATTTTCTTTATTTTCTACAAGCGGCGTTAACTGAGATGATTGCCCAGACGTCTGAACAGCTTAAGGAGGTTTCATGAAGGTTTGCATGATCGGCACGGGTTATGTGGGTTTGGTTTCTGGAACTTGTTTTGCCGAGATTGGTCATGATGTAATATGTGTTGACAATGACAAGAACAAGATTGACGTGTTGAGAAAGGGTGGTATACCTATCTACGAACCTGGACTGGAAGAGCTGGTGGGAAAGAATGTGAAAGCTGGTAGGCTCTCGTTTACGACGGACACGCGCGCAGGAGTAGACAAATCATTATTCGTCTTCATTGCGGTCGGCACTCCCCCTAAGGATAATGGAGAACCCGATCTTTCGAGTATTGAACAGGTCGCCACGGAGATAGGTGCTGCGATGCGTGATTACAAGGTCATCGTTGAGAAGAGCACGGTTCCCGTGCAGACAGGCACGTGGGTTCGTACCGTGGTGGAAAGGTTCAGCAGGCACTCAAAGGACTTCGACGTTGCTTCAAATCCAGAATTCCTGAGAGAGGGTTCGGCCATCGATGATTTTCTCCATCCTGATCGGGTTGTCTTGGGTGTTGAGAGTAAAAAAGCAGAGCAACAATTGCTCGAGTTATATAAGCCGATTGATGCCCCAAAGATCGTTACCGACATTGCTAGCGCCGAGTTGATAAAGCACGCCTCTAATTCATTTCTTTCGAATAAGATTTCTTTCATTAATGCACTTTCCATCATCTGTGAAAAATCGGGTGCAGATATACAAAAAGTCGCTGAAGGGATGGGCCTCGACAAGAGGATCGGCCGCGCCTTTCTCAATGCGGGTGCCGGTTTTGGCGGCTTCTGTTTTCCCAAGGACTTGAAAGCGTTCATCGGGATAGCGGCTAAATTAGGCTATGATTTTCGTTTGCTCAAAGAGGTTGAGAATATCAATGAGGAACAGATGCTGAGAGTAGTGAAGAAGACCGGGGATTTGCTTTGGAACCTGAGAGACAAGAAAATCGGGATCCTGGGTCTCGCGTTCAAACCCAATACCGATGACATGAGATTTGCTCCATCCATAACGATCATCGAGGCATTGCGAAAAGAGGGAGCGATCGTTAAGGCTTACGATCCGGTAGCAACGGAGCGGGCGAAATTGGTAATGCCGGACATCGAATACTGCAGCAGCCCCTACGATGTTGCAAAAGACGTAGATGCAATTGTGCTGGTCACCGAGTGGGACGAATTTAGGCAATTGGATTTCCACAAGATTAGGGATGCCATGCGCCAACCAGTGTTTGTCGATGGGCGTAACGTGTTCGAGCGAGACAAGATGGCAGAGTTGGGATTCATTTACGCGGGAATAGGGCGATGAGATTGCTGATAACGGGTGGCGCAGGGTTCATCGGTTCGCATCTTGTTGACCACTATATGCGGCACGGTGATGAAGTGATGGTTGTTGATAATCTTATTACGGGACGTGAAGAAAATATAGCATCACACCGCGGCTCAAAAGGCTTTACGTTCATCAAAGAAGATATATGCGAGCTGAGCGACGTCGACGCAGAGATCGATTTGATATTGCACCTTGCATCGCCAGCCAGCCCGATTGATTACCTGAAGTATCCCATCGAGACGATGCGTACCGCATCACTAGGTACTCATAACCTGCTCGAAATTGCTAAGAACAAACGAGCAAAGTTTTTGCTCGCATCGACGAGCGAGATATATGGTGATCCTGAGCAACATCCACAGGCAGAAGAGTACTGGGGTAATGTTAATCCCATTGGGCCGCGAGCAGTATATGATGAGGGGAAGAGATTTGCTGAAGCTCTCACTGCCGCTTATAACCGCGAGTATGGCGTTAATACATTCATCGTAAGGATATTCAATACCTATGGACAACGGATGCGTGCGGATGATGGCCGGGTGATTCCCACCTTCGTCAATCAAGCCTTGAAGAACGAGTCCTTCACGATATATGGCGATGGCAAACAGACGAGAAGTTTTTGCTATATTAGTGATATGGTAGATGGTATAGCACGCGCCGCACAAACTGATTACACGAAGCCAGTGAACATTGGTAATCCGAAGGAATATACCATACTGGAAGTAGCTGATATGGTAAAGACACATTGTGCGAGCAATTCCGAAATGGAGTTTCTACCGCTTCCGGAGAATGATCCTAAGAAAAGAAAACCCAATATCTCAAGGGCAAAAGAGATACTCGACTGGGAACCCAGGGTGGACCTCGGTACTGGTTTGGAACACGTCATTGATTGGTTCAGGGGGGAGAAATGATCGAATGGCTTCAAATCCATGGTATCAGAATTGCTATCGTAGTAGTCTTAGGTTTGGTGGGATATGTGGTCACAAAACGAGTGGTCCCGCGTCTGATACGAAGAACAATACTCTTGCGGATGAGGGATAAGCCAGAGAGCACTATTGAGAAGCGCAGCAAGACTATCTCCTACGTCATTACGAATACAATAGGCGTCGTCATCGGGGTCATAGTTCTTTTCACCATACTTGCTCAGGTGGGCGTTAATATCACACCGGCCTTAGCCAGTCTGGGTATTGTTGGTTTAGCAATTAGTTTTGGGGCGCAGAGTTTTATCAAGGACATAATAAACGGCCTTTTTATTTTAATCGAAAATCAGTATGGTATAGGCGATGTTGTTAGAGTGGGTGGCATTGCTGGATTGGTCGAAGAGGTGAATTTTAGAAGGACGGTATTGCGGGACCTTGATGGTGTCGTGCACTACATACCCAATAGTGAGATCAGCACTGCAAGCAATTTTACCAAAGAGTACTCACGAGTGAATCTGAATGTCTCTGTGGCCTATGGCGAGGATTTGGACCATGTTATTGAGGTCATAAACCAAGTATGCAGTCAGATGTCTGAGGAACCAGATTGGAAACAGAAGATCATCAAACCACCCCAGGTGCTGAGGGTCG
>DAOVAN010000076.1 GCA_030671005.1 Caldifarciminota bacterium | reverse complement strand
TTACCAGCACCGGTTTCACCGGTCACCACAGTAAGGCCATCTTCCAATTCGAGCGTGACATCTTCCATGAGGGCAAAATTCTTCACCCTCAAGAGTCTAAGCATCCTCTCTCCCGCCCCACTGCATCTTTTCCCTGAGCGTTTTGAAAAACGTCGTGTGTAGAGGTTTTATCAGCCGGACATAGTAATCTGCTTTCATGAATGTAATTTTATGGTTTTTTCTTATCAACCGGCACCTCTGACCATCGGCAACGAGTACCGCTGTGCCCTTTCTGCCAACCTGAATCTCGATCTTACTGGCCGCCGGTAATACAATGGGCCGCACCGATAATGTATGCGGTGCAATTGGTGTGAGCACAATCGCCTCAGTATCGGGGATCATTATTGGACCACCTGTAGCTAGTGAATAAGCAGTTGAACCGGTGGGTGTGGCAATGATGATACCGTCTGCGATGAACCTGCATATATACTCTTTGTCGATGACCGCCGAGAACTCAACAACGCGGCCGGGCACGCGCGTGCTTATTGTGAAATCATTCAAGGCATAGAATTTTTTTCGATCAAATACTGCCTTCATCACCATGCGCTTCTCAATTTTGAATTTCTTCTCAACTATCGCAATCAGAGTCTTCGCCAGTTCTCCGAACGTCACATTGGTCAGAAAACCAAGGCCACCTATGTTCACACCGAGAATCGGTATTCCCTTCGGTCCATATGAATTGGCGGCAGCGAGCAACGTACCATCACCACCCAGTGCGATAATGAAATCAGGGCGCTCCGATATCTCAAACCCCTTCTCGCGCAGCGCCTGTTCGGCCAGTTGCAAATTCTTTTTTGCCCCTGGCTTCTTCGGGTTAACAACAATCTTAGCTTTCTTCATGACTCGCTCCAATGAAAAGAAACCGATACTTGTTATACGAATCTTTTCGGAAGAAAAATGACGCCATATTTTGACTTGTCAGAAATTTTCTTAAAAGTTTCACTGATTCCTCATCTATCTCCACCGCCATGAGACCCTTTTCCCTTAAGTGATCCATACCTTGCGCTATCAACTTCTCGATAAACTGAACACCCCGTTCACCACCATCGATCGCCGTGAGCGGTTCGAATTCTCTGACACTCCTTGGCAGCTGGCCCATGCGCGCATGCGGCACGTATGGTGGATTGGATACGATAAGGTCGAATTCACCCCTAATGGACTCGTACAGATTGCCCTGCAAGAGACTGACCCTCGACTCCAATCGAAGTTCTCTAACGTTATGGCATGCATTTTCAATGGCCCGACCTGAAATGTCGGTTGCTAGGATTTTAGCCTCAGGATATAGATGGGCAAGAGCAATGGAGATCGCTCCACAGCCAGTGCCAATTTCTAGAATTCTTTCGGGTCTTTGGGGTACAATCTTCTGTATCATTTCAACAAAGTATTCGGTTTCAACCCGGGGAATAAAAACACCCGGTAGGATTCTCAATGTAGAATCCTGAAACTGCACGCGTTTGGTGATATACTCAATTGGCATACCATTTTTTAATTGCATTACGCGTGACCACAGAATCGTCTTTTCATCTTCCTCGAGCGTGCTTTTCATGTACAATTCAAAGCGTGGTCGGTCCATCAAGGCAGCAATGACGAGTTCTGCCTCGTTCCGATCCACTTTCAGCTCCTTACTTACTGCTCTAACCAGCTCTCTCATGTTGTTCGAGTTCTCGAATAACCCCATCAATATCACCATCTAAGACAGTTTCCAGATTGTAGAGCGTCAGCCCGATCCTGTGGTCGGTGATACGATTCTGCGGAAAATTGTAAGTCCTTATTTTCTCACTGCGGTCTCCGGTCCCAACCTGTTTCTGACGCTGCTCGTGTATCTCGGCATCCCGCTTCTGCTTTTCGGCTTGGGCCAAGCGCGCACGGAGTATCTTCATAGCTTTTGCTCGATTCTTATGCTGGGACCGCTCATCCTGACAGACCACACCCATGCCCGTTGGTAAGTGTGTCAACCTCACGGCCGAAGATACTTTATTGACATTTTGCCCGCCGTGTCCGCCCGCCCTGAAGGTATCGATTCGCAAATCATTCGGGTCAATTTTGAGTTGGGTTTCTTCAATTTCCGGAAGCACGGCAACAGTCGCGGTTGAGGTATGAATCCTTCCTCCCGCTTCCGTCTTGGGAATCCGCTGAACTCGGTGTACGCCTCTTTCGAACCGGAGCAATCGATACGCATTTTCACCGGATACGAGGAAAATGATTTCCTTGAAGCCGCCAATTTCTGTCGGATGCGAAGAAAGCACTTCAGACTTGAAACGGTGGTTCTCAACGAACTTCTGATACATTCTGAACAGATCCGCCGCGAATAGAGACGCCTCGTCACCTCCAGCGCCGGCTCTTATTTCAACGATGCAGTTCTTCTGAAACTCCTCGAAATTCGGATTTGACATATTCTCAATCTCACTCTCGATTGTCGCGAGTTTCCCTTGGAGGACCTGGAGTTCTTTCTCCGCAATCTCCCTCAGCTCCTGATCATCACTACCCATCATCTCACTGGCGCCGGAAATCTCCTCCTCAATTTTATCATATTCCTGGTACTTCTGCACTAATCGCTCTAGTTTCTTGTATTCACGCGACAAGTTTGCGTAGTTCTTTGGGTCCTGCAAAACCTCTGCAGACGCAAGCATTTTGCGCAGCTCCTCAAGCCTCAATTCCTTTATCCTTCTTTCTCTTATCTGAATCGCCATGTTTTGTGGTTAAAGACTAAACTGTGTTATATCTTTTCAAATTTCTCTTTCAATGCAATGTATCTGAGATAGTCGTCCAAATCAGCGACACCTTTTATTACCAAACTATCTTCGCGTAATGTAACCAGATTTACCTGAACGAGTTTGTTTATATAATCTTTGACTATGCCCTCGTCAATACCAGTTATGTAGCCAAGATTTTCAAAAGAAAATGGTGAAATTTCAATGCCCCCCTCAGTTTCTTTACCAACCTCCTTGGCTTTGGTTATGATGTGGGCCAAAACCCTACGCTCTTCACTCTTTATTGTCAGAAGTCTGATCTGCTCATCTGCTGTTCTCAACCTTCGGGATAAAGTCTCGAGAACGTACTCAATAAGAGGATTTTCGCTCAATTTATCCTTGAAGGACTCTTTGTCAATAACAAGCATTGAAACCGGCGTTACTGCAACAGCTCCGGCCGAACGTGGTGAACCATCGATTATGGCCATCTCACCGAAGAAGTCACCTTCTTTCAATACCGCCAATGTCTTTTCCTCAGCACCTTTTCCCTTGGTGATCTTTATTTTGCCTTCACGAATGAGATACATGATTTCGCCTGTGTCGCCTTCGTTGAATAGCACATCACCCGCTTTGAGCTGCTTCTCCATGCCTTCCACCATTTTTCCTCCTTACTAATATTTTATTGAAAATGGTACGAAAGTCAACACGAATTTTGCTCCAATCTTCGATTTGAAGGCAAAATTCAGTGTGCCGAGCGCCAGCTCGGTGAGCCGATGCGAATTCCACTCGCACTTGTCTTTTGGTGCGACCGTGGAATGCAGCATCCCGCATTTTCGATAGAAAGTGCGGGGTTTCATTGTCGAGATTGCCACCCCGATACGATCTACAGATCCTACGGGGCAGGCGCCCCGCTGCGCGGGACTCGCAATGACGGCACGGTGGACTGCCCACTGATCCCCTGCTGTCCTGATCCGCTTTCTTTGTTTTCCGCAATTCGCTTTTCGAAATTCGAAATTTACGCATCTGATCCTCTTCCTTCACGTGTAGTTGCCCGATTCATCGGGCCTGCTGAACACCGCTAATAATGCATGATAAATCTCCAAAGAGCTTCGCTCCATGAGCAGGCAGGTAACTACGGCAAAATCGTCTTAACCCTAACCCCTGGACTAGCTTTATCAAGCCGGATCTCGAAATCCGGTTACTAACCTATTGACAAAAAACCTTACATATGTATAATGACTGACTAGTCAGTCATTATAGACCCCCATAGTATGGCGGCTAAGAGAGGAATACCGATTATGAGAAAACGAGAACTACAAACAAGAGATAGAATCATCAAGAACGCATCAAAGCTCTTTGCGAAAAAGAGCTTTTTCAAGACAACGGTCGATGATATTGCCCAGGCGACGGGTGTTGCCAAAGGCACGGTATACCTTTATTTCAAGAATAAACAGGAGCTATACACGGCAACTGTAGACGCCCATTTCAGCTATATCTTGAATAAAGTCGCCGAGATAGAAACTAAGAACATCACCGCGACCGAAAAAATGACTGAAATTACGGTTGATTTTGTTAATTACGTGAGCAGTCTGAAGACGTCGTACATGCCCTTCAACGTCGAGAATGTCAATCTGATCGGCAAGACATTGAAAACCATGCACTCAATTGTCATGCCGAAAATAATCAAGATGAATGAAGTAATAAGCCGCATCGTCGAACAGGGTATCGAGAGCGGCGAGTTTCGTGACGTCGAACCCCGGGTTGCGGCATTTTATTTTCTCGGGACTATAAGGGCAATTTTCATCAGTAATTATTACATTTCTGACATTTCCGTCGAAACCGACACAATTCTTAAGTTATTCTTTCAAGGACTGAAGAAAAGGAGGTAGAATGTTCAGCACGTTAGTGTCAGGTGCGCTCATACTGACATCTCTATTCCAGGCTGGTGATAAAATGGAATTCTCACTTGGCCTCAACTATTCTTCATATCTTCTCTTCCAAGATACCTTAGAAAGCAAGGGCAAATGGAGCTTGGGTGGTGAAATCGGCGTGGATAATATCATCCCCAACATAGGCCTTAAGCTCAGAGGTTCCAGAGTTAGCTATGATGCATCACCCGAGCAAGGACTCGACACCTGGGAATACACCCCGTTGAGTCTTTGCACGAGCTTCAATATATTACCCTTTCTGAAGGTTTCTTGGCTCCATATATCTTTAGAAACTGGTTTAGGCCTCTACCACTGGCGCGGTCTTCAAAATGGCGCAGTCGTTGAGCTCCCCACCGGTGACAAGATAGAAGAATGGGACATTGGTTTTATTGGCGGCTTCACCGTTCAGGTCAGGCCGGTCAAATATCTGGGCATTGAATACGCCATGCGCTACAATTATATCGCCAGTGCAGAGATTTACAAATACGGATTTTACGACAAGGATGATAAGATATGGGAAAATGGCATTGGTGTGAAGTTCATACTTCCCTAACTGATATAAATGGCAATTATATTTTCAAGCAATTGGAAATCTCAATCTTGTAGGAGGTTATGATGGCATTACTCATCGCCTTACTCCTCAGTGTAGCAAGTGCCGACACAATGCACTTCACTGTGGGCGAGGCAATAGACTATGCTTTGCAGAACAATCCCCAGATCGAACAACTGTCGATCGAGTTTCAAAAGTCAAAAGAACATGTAGGCCAAGCGATTTCTGCCTTCTATCCCACGATCTCCGCAAATGGCTACTACGCTTACATTACCGATGTGCCGATAATCGAATTTGATAGCATACCAATACCATTCGGTACCCATGAAAACTACAATGTACAACTCTCTCTCCAGCAGGTCATATTCGCCTGGGGAAAGTTGTACAACGCTTACAAAATATCAGACCTCGCAGGTGATATTGCGGAACTGAATCTAGTGAGGAAACGGCAGGAAGTACGTTATTCAGTGGCTGATGCTTTCTATGGTTTGCTCGTGCTCGAAGAATTCCTCACTCAAGCACGTGAGAATCTCGAGCAATTATACAGATATGCAGCAGTCGTCGAAACGCGTTACAAGGCAGGGTTGGTCTCTCAGTTTGACTTACTACGTGCCCAGGTGCAGGCGGAAAATTTGAAGCCAAGAGTCATAAATACTGCAAACACCCTTAACATCGCACGCGAAGGCTTCAAATTGCTACTGGGAATGGATATGTATGCCGAATTTATGTTGTCCGGTGAGTTGAGAGCAATCGATGAAGAATTCTCCCTCGACGACTTAATAGTCAGCGCGCTCGAGAACCGCGCCGAAATCAAGAACCTCAAGAACGCGGAAAAAATCGCCCAATTGAATCAGGCGATCACACGGCGCACGAACCTACCCACACTGGTGGGCGGTGCCACCTACGACCATAGAAAACCCTTCAGCTTCACCGGTGAAGAATGGGGCTCTAGTCTTACCTTTAACCTTGGCTTCGAGTGGCCAATTTTCACCGGCTTCGGCAATTTGCACAAGAGCCGCGAGGCTGCTCTGATGATCAAGGAAGCCCGCCTGGCACTCGAGAATCTAGAGAGAGCCGTCGTCTTTGAAGTAAAGCAAGCACACATGAGTTATCTGGCAGCAAAAGAGGCCAGTGGTGCCGCCGAGTATAATGTCGCACAGGCAGAGAAGTCAGTTGAAATCGTTGCCACGAGATACAAAAATGGCTTGGCAACAAATCTTGAAGTCCTGGACGCTCAGCTCGCAATGATGCAAGCACAGGCTAACTATCTCCAGGAAGTAAAGAACTACAACACATCACTAGCCGAAATTTACAAAGCAATTGGTAAGGAGGAATAAATGCGCAAGTGGCTGATTATCATAATAGTCATTGTGGTCCTGATTGTTGCCTTCATGCTTCGCATGGGCGCAAATCAACGTAAGGAACAAAGGGAAGAAGTTACGAATGTTATTCCCGTCGAAGTAATATCAGTTACCAAGGGAGACGTGATAAGTACCTGTGAGGTTTTGGGTACGATCATGGCTGACAAAACAGCACAGGTGTTTCCCGAAACGATAGGACGAATCATGCGCGTACTGGTCAAGGAAGGTTCGTACGTAAACAAAGACGCTAACATAATGGCAATGCGTAACGAAACCGTGGGCTTCGAATACGAAGAAGGTTTCATAAAATCACCGATCAATGGTAACGTGGGTAAAATAATGGTCGATGTCGGTTCCATGGTCTCACCCCAAGCTTCCGTGGCATTGATCGTCGATTATTACCGCGTGAAAATCGAATTTCATGTCGCCGAGGTCAAAATGGGTTGCGTTACCAGAAATCAAAAGGTAGGCATAGTTGTTGATGGTATTAATCAAGACTTTACCGCACGTGTTTCCGAAATAAGCCCGGTCATTGACCCAATGACGCGTACCGCCACGGTCAAAGCCATCACGTCAAATCCAAAGAAGTTACTGAAACCTGGGATGACCGCACGAGTGCAAATTAACCTTGGCGAGAAAACCGATGCGCTCCGTATCCCTACCGATGCCCTGCTGGACAGCTATCTATTCGTGGTCACGGACAGCACTGCGGAACGTCGTGATGTGAAACTCGGATTGATCGGCGACAATTACGTAGAAATACTCGAGGGCTTAGCCGAGGGTGATAATGTAATCGTTGTCGGTCAACAGAGGCTTGCCGGTGGGGAAAAGGTGAATCCTATACTCAGAGGTGAGTGATGAAAATAACTGAAGTATCAATAAAAAAACCACTTTCTGTCACCATGGTTTTCTTGGGAATCATCCTCTTCGGTTTCATCTCGGTCTCAAATCTACCCGTTGCGCTCTATCCCGATGTATCCTTTCCCATCATGATCGTCATGACCACATATCCTGGCGCAGGCCCCGAGGAAATCGAAACAAACATCACTGACCCTCTAGAACAAACACTGGGCACGGTCAATAATCTTGACAAGGTGACATCAACGACATCAGAGAATATCTCAACCATCATTTTACAATTTGATTGGGGAACTGATCTCGACGCGGCATCCAATGATGTCCGCGACCGGCTGGGATTTTTTATTCCATATATGCCAGATGATGCTGATTATCCTATGATTTTTAAGTTTGACATTTCTCAGCAACCCGTAGTCTTCTACACTATAAGTGGCGACATTGACCCGCTGGAATTGAACGAAATTGCTGATGACGTTGCCGATAAGATACAACGTGTCGGTGGTGTTGCTGCATCATATGCAATGAGCGGCACGTTCCGTGAAATACAAATTATCATCGACCCGCTTCGGTTGAAGGGAACGGGTATCACGCCTGACCAGATCATCGGTGCTTTACAGGCGCAGAACGTAAATTACCCCCTTGGAAACA
>DAOVAN010000016.1 GCA_030671005.1 Caldifarciminota bacterium | reverse complement strand
CGAGTCTTTCATCTTTCTTGTCCAGGCTAATCTCGATACCGCAGTTGCTGAATAAGGTCGCGGTTACATAGGGAAACTTTTTCTCGGCAGTGCCGACAATGTCTTTTAAGAGCGTAATGGAGTCATTATCCATCTGATATTATAATCAGATTCTGACTGTGGTCAATGCGGGAATACAAAAGGATATGCGATATGAGATGTGCGATGGACGAAAAGTCGAAAGGTCGCAGAGTCGAAGAGTAAAGATACGAGGCGTGGGATATCGGAGCGAAGCGGAGACCCCGCACCTTTACTTCACAGTTTTCTTGGGTCATGGAAACTGAATCATGTATATTGTGCGGAGATATCATATGGTTAAAGTTTCCGCGTCAGAAAGGTGCGGGGCGGGATATATAAGGAGTCGCAGGGTCGAAAAGTCACAGAGGCAAAGAGTCGAAAAAACACAGAGTCGAAGGGTCACAAAGTCACAGAGTAAAGATTCCCCTCGAAGATTTACTTCTCCCCTCAACTACGATCGGGACTTACAGCGGGACACTGAATTTTGCGACCAAATCAGAAATTTGGGCAAAATTCGTGCGGGATACGAGATAAGAAAGAGGCGCTTTGTCATTGCGAGTCCTGCGTAGCAGGACGCCTGCCCCGTAGGTTTCAATCGTATCGGGGTGGCAATCTCCTTACCTTCAGTGAAATTGCTTTCCGTAATACCTAAGCGACAATGGGAACGCGGTCAGACGTTGACAGCGTGTTTTTTGTATCTATAATCACGCATGAGGAGAAAGGGGCGGGTTATTGCATCGCACCATTCACAGGCGACCGTGTGCTTTGAGCCAAGAGAGGCGTGCGAGAAGTGTGATGCCAGCCAATTCTGTCAGGGAAGAAGTTCGCGGCACACGATCGTTGTTGAGAATCGAATGGGTGCCCGCATCGGCGATGAAGTACACGTTGAGCAGTCACCGGGTGTAGGATTCATATCAGCGTTTCTCTTATTCGGTCTGCCCGTACTCTTGGCGGTGATTGGCCTGGTTGTCGGGGTCCGGTGGGGTGAGTCGATTGCGCTGCTGATTGGCATATCGGGTTTTGTGATCGGATTAGTTATCGCCAAACTCATCAACAATTTCCTTGCCCGAAGGGCTTTATTTTTGCCAAAGATAGTGAATATCGTGCGAAAAGAAGGTTCTTGACTTTTTGACGGCTGAAGTTATAATACGACCATGGAGGTTAAATGCTAGTAACAATCATTTCGTTAATATCAACCATTGGTTTTGAGTTCTTATCGGTTGACCCGGTTGCCGAAAGGGCCGGTATGGGCTATGCATTGCACAGCGATGGTTATGACGTGCACTACAATCCTGGCGGGTTGGCTTTTTCTGACAACACATTTTACTCGGTATCTTATCTTAACTATTTTGATGACACGCATTTTGGATATTTGGGTTATGAACAAAGACAGGTCGGCCTAGGACTGAGGTATTTCTACAGTGGCAGTATGAAAAAAGTCGATGAATATCAACAGGAGTACGGAACTTTTGGCGTTTATCATATCGATATTAATGTTGGTAAGGGCTTCTTCTATAAGGGCATTGGTCTCGGGATATCATTGAAAGGTGTGTATGCAAGCATTGACTCGCTCAACGCGTTAGGGATTGGAGCTGATGTGGGTGCGATGTATAGAATACCAGACCCGGGCATTCAGTTGGGCTTTGCCGTGAAGAACATTGGTTACGGTATCAAGGCATTCATTGAGTCCCAGGAGATGTTTCCCTATGAAATAACGCTCAGTGCTGCCAAGGTGTTTGATTCAGGGTGGTTTGGTCTGGATTTGGTCAAACCGGCAGTACTTGGTTTCGGAGCGAGGTTTGGTGGCGTATATCAAATTAACCCCTTGCTGAACGTGAAAGCGTCCTACAGTACTTTGTTATCAGCTATAAGAACTGAGGGTATTGGCTTTCTCGCTGGCCTCACTGTTGGTTTGGGTATAACCAAAGATAGGCTTACAGTCAACTATTCCTATTCACCGTATTTTGACCTGGGCGGGGGTCATCGTATATCAATTAGCTTCGGAGGCTGAATGTCAAGGGGCGCGGCCTCAATAATCGTACTTCTTTCCATATTACTTCTTACTGCATTTTTCTTTGTCAGTCCAAGTATCATTGCGCAGCGTGATTCACAAAATACGGAAGCAGTGAAAGAGTCAATGGTGAAGAGATTTACGAGTCTTGGTAACTCAGTAGCACATGCTGCATTCGTGGAAGATGCCGTAATAATGGGCGAAGAAGCAAATCTTACCGAGATCATAACACGTTTACAAAAAGACGAACCAGAATTGACATTCATTCATTTCACCGACGCCAAGAATAAAGTACTTGTTTCGAATGATTCTACGATGGTCGGTAAGGTATTTAGTTCGAACATCTTGGGCGCTGGTTCAAGCGCGGTAAGAGAAGGAAACGGGATGTATGAGTGTGGATTCAGTATTGATATCGCAAAGAAACGGGTTGGCGTCTTGTATTTCGGCGCAAAACCAACCGCGTCTGCAGTGACATTTTCTAGTCACGCAAGTCCAATAGTGGTTGTAGTAGGTGTTGTGTTCGCAATTGTTGCCTTTGCTGCTACATTGATGTCGAGACGTAGCATAAAAGCAAAGGTGATCGACGAGATGAATAGGCGCCAGGAGGAAGTCTTCTCTCCCAAGATAGAATCCCTGAAGCAGGCACAGACAGAGGCTCAGAGTAGGCTCAACGAAGTCAACGCGAGCATAAAAAATGCAGAGTCGGAGATGGAAAGATTCAGTGAAGAATATGAGGAAAGAAAGAAGGAAGCCGAGAGTAATCCGCTTGTTCAGTCGGTTGAAAAATTGAAGGCAGCCGAGGTTAAGTTGATTAAACGTATCGAAGAGTCGAAAGAAGAGGAGGCCCAGTTGAACACCGAAATAAGCCTGCTCTCACAGAAGCGAGAAGAGGTGCTGAATGCGCTGGATGCGGAAAAGAAAGAAGAGAGAACCCTGCACGAGAAATTGGATTTGATAAAGAAGAAAATACTTCATTTGGAAACACCAGGTAAGTAGCCATAACTTGACTGCCGTTCGCGATAGAAAAAGATTCAATGGAAGGGTAAGGTCTATGTATCAGATATCTCCTAGGTGTGTGTCATATCTATGAAAAGCCAATACGTTGGTGAATTGAAATCTGGACAGACCGTCAAAGAGAAGTTTGTTCTTTCGAAGAAGATAATCAAGGACAAGAAAGATGGCGGCTACTATGCGATTCTGGAATTTTCAGATCGGACAGGTAGTATTGACGGTATCTCTTGGTCTGGCGAAAATCTCAATAATATCTCGGTCGGTGACTTTGTTTTCATCACCGGCAATGTCAGTGAGTATAGTGGGAGACTACAGGTTGTGGTGAATTCCATCAGCCTCGGGGACGATGAGGATATTGACCCAGAGGATTTTCTACCTCAATACCAGGGTGATATCGACGAGGTTCTGACTGCGATCCACGGGTTCAGAGCGAAGATCAGGAACCCGCACCTCCGCAGTTTGTTAGATGCTTTCTTTGACGATAATACCTTTGTGGAATTATTTCGTCTGGCGCCAGCCGCGAAAAGGGTGCATCACGTTTATCTGGGCGGTCTGGCCGTACACACCCTGAGCGTCTTGAGGTTGTTGCAAAACGTGAGATCGGTGTATGATTTTCTCGATTCGGATCTACTCATCACGGCTGGTATCCTGCACGATGTCGGCAAGATCCATGAATACACATACAAGAAGAGCATTGATATTTCTGACCAGGGAAGGCTGCTTGGTCACATCGTGATTGGCAGTGAGATGGTTGCCCAGCGCATCGCTCAGATATCCGGATTCCCTGATGATTTACGGTTGAGGTTAGTGCACATGATATTGTCACATCACGGTGAAGTAAAATGGGGTTCACCAAAGGCACCATTATTCCCTGAAGCCTTGATTCTCCATTATGTTGACAACCTCGATTCTAAGATGGAAATGATGAGGCAGGTATTCGAGCAGCATCGTGGTAAGAACAGGCAATGGAGTGACTATCATCCGTTCCTGGAAAGGGAGATATATCTGGGTGAGGAATCGTGATGGACTGTTTCGGTGAAGGTTTCTAATGAAGATAAAGGAGATTAAGCTCTTCGGGTTTAAGTCGTTTCGTGAAGAGACGAAGGTGCTATTGAATGCCGGGGTGACGGCCTTTGTGGGGCCGAATGGTAGCGGTAAGTCAAACATTTTCGACGCGCTGAGATGGGTTTTTGGTGAGCAGAGCATGAAAGCGCTGCGCTGTGAGAAAATCGAGGATTTAGTGTACATTTCCTCGGATTCCAAGGAGGATGCCAACTTTACAGAGATCGCAGTCACCATTGATAACGAAGAGTACTTCCCGCAATTCGGTAGTGAATTCGAAATCAGGCGGCGGTTCTATCGAACAGGCGAAAGTGAGTTCTTCTTGAACCGGGTGAAGTGCCGCCTCTATGACGTCCAGGCGCTCTTTCTGAATTCAGGTGCATTGACCTACTCTTTTCTGGAACTGGCTGAAGTGGAGCGCATAATTCATGGTGACACCAAAGAGATGTTCGATGATGTTGCAGGGATATTGAAATATCAGGAGAGGAAAGAGCAGACCAAGAGGCGCCTCGATGCTACCGAACAAGATTTGATGCGTCTTGAAGATATAATCGTTGAGATGCAGCGGGGTCTACGGAGACTGAAAAGACAGGTACGGCAAGCAAGATTGTACAACGAGCTTCGTACCGATTATAAGGATCTGAGTCTCTTCATAATGGGCGGGGAATTCAAGACTACATTGCAGGAAATAGAGAGTATTCAAACACAGGTCGATGACAAAGAAACTGAAAGACAGGCGTTGGTGCAGGCGATAAAACAACTGGAGCATGAACGTGAGCAACTGAAGGAGGCGATTGCCGGGGCAGAAGCAGAAAAGAAGAGCAGTCTCGCAGATATTACTGAATTGAATCAGGCGATCGAATCCCTGCAGAATCAGATTGCAGAAAAAGAACAAGAGGTCAGAGACAAAACGATTCTGTCGGAAAGAATACTTACTAGTATCAAGGAAAAACAGGGACTCGTAGATGCCAACAGGAAGCGTTTATCCGAACTCGAAAATGAACGCAAAGAAGTTCTTGCCAAGGTCGAAACAACCCAATCGAAGGTTACTGAGCTGCGGACGGAACTCGATTCGAAGAATCATGATTACTTCTCTCTGGAAAGCTCATTGAAGGAAAATGAAGACCGTATGTCGGAAATTACGAACGGTATCATGCGTGCGAAGAGTGATATTGCAAAACTAACATACGACAGAGACAATAAGGATGATTTATTGTCTCGCACCGCAGAAGAAATGGAGACACAGAAGGATGAAATGGAGAAGAGGAGACACACAAAGAAAAAATTGGAAGAAGAACTAGATAAGATCGTGGTGCAGCAGAATGAAGCAGACGAGCGGTTAAAGAACACGCACGAAAGATCTGATGAGTTGGGAAAGAAGCTCAGCGAACTGGATGTGGATGCGCAGAATCGGAATGAGGCTATGTCCGATTGCAAGATCATGATCGACACGTTGAGTCGTAGACTACAGGTGGAAGGCAGGAAGGAAATCGAGGATAAATTCGGGAAAAGAGTAACCGGGATGTTCAAAGATAGTGTTGAGGTGACTTCCGGGTACGAGGCGGTTGTGGATATTTGCCTCAGTGACCTCCTGGGGTACTATTTGCTCAAGGATTATAAGACTCAGGATTTCGAGTCCTGTCCTGAAGGCCGCTTTGGTTTCATTGATGTGAAGAAGGAGATAAAGCGCGAAATAGAGACCCAGCCACAAGACGCGGTGCCGATAGCTCAATATGTGAAATTCAAGTCTGCACAAAATGTGCTGGTGCGTTATATCCAGAACTACTTCTTGGTCGAGGACCTCCATAGAGCTCATGAGCTTTCTGCGAAACACCCAGAGGAAGGTTTTGTTACACCACAAGGGGTGCTTTTCAAGAGCGGCACGATAGTGGTGGAGAAAGGAGACGTTGGATATTTCAAGATGCGACAGAACCTTGAGGAATATAAAGAGAAGCTAGAATCACTCCGCAACGAAGTGCTGTTCATCACCGAGGAGAAAAAACGCTTGTGCGAAGAGATAGAACAGGCTAAGGGAGAAATAGAAGATATTCGAAATCAGCTTTTCGAAATCAACATAAAGAAATCTGAATGCTCACTCAGATTGCAGGAAACGACGAAAGAGGCCAAGACGAGAGCACAAGAATTGAGCAATATAAAAGAGGATCAGGACACGTTGCGCAAAGACAATGATGCTATCGTCAAAAATTTGGAGTCCCTGGAACATGACATCGAGCAGATGGAGAGCGATAAGGCGACCAAAGAACTAGAAAAACAGGGGTTAGTCGAGAAAAGGCAAAAGCTGAAGACCGAGATCGATAATCTCAATTCGGAACTAAATAGATTGAATACTGAATCGGCCGTCATGGAGGGTAGGAGGAGCTTAATCACTCAATCGATTGAACAGTTGAGCAATGAGATAGGTAATGCCGAATCTGAGATTAGATCGCTGCGTGAAGAATCGCTGCCGAGTAGTCTTTCTGACCTCGTGGCTTCTATAGATTCCTTGAAGGATAGACTCAATCAGGAGAGACAGAAGAAATCGACACATGAGGCCAAATTGCCCGATCAGTTGCTGGATGAATACAACAAGAGACAGGGTTTAGTCTATGATCAACTGGCACAGAAGCAAAAAGATCATGAAAGCATGCAAGATGAGATAATGCAGCTGAAGTATCAGCTATTTCAGAAGAATCACAAACGCGACGATTTGGCGCATAAGGCCGATGACGAATTTGGTTTTGTGCTTAGTGACTATGTGCCTGAGGAAGAAATGGCCGACGCCGAAAGTAAGCTGGCTGAAGTGAAGGGCAGGATAGAGAAGCTTGGTGAAGTCAACCCCTTGAGTTTACAAGCTTATGAAGAAGAAAAGAAGAGATTAGATGAATTTCTTGGTCAGCGTGATGATATAATCGCGGCAAAGAAAAACCTCCTGAAGTCAATTGAGGAACTGGATCAGCGGGCACGGGACAGGTTTGATGAGAGCTTTCAGGATGTGAGGAAGCAGTTCAATTTTGTATTTTCCAATTTCTTTGAGGACGGCCAGGCCGATTTAATTCTGACGGATCCAGAAAATCCCTTGGCGAGCAAAGTAGAGATAGTCGTGCGTATGATGGGCCGACGGCTGAAGACCATAAATCAGCTGTCCGGCGGTCAGAAGACGCTACTGGCAATCAGTCTGCTCTTGGCATTCTACCTGGTTAAACCTGCTCCATTCTGTATTTTAGATGAGATCGATGCTCCGCTGGATGACATTAATGTCATAAGATTCAACAAATTCTTGCGCGACCTTTCTCAGAGAACGCAGGTTGTGATCATCACCCATAATCGGGCCACAATGGAGTACGCGGACTATCTGTACGGGTTGACCATGGAAAAACCGAGAGAGAGTAAGGTGATATCAGCGAAGCTTGCTGATCTTGAGGAAATAACGACATTAGAAGAGCAGAACTGACATCCCCAATACATTATAAAGGAAAGTAGTATTGCTGAATAAGTTTAAGCCCACTTTTTCCAGATTAAAAGAGATCTTTTCACGAACCCAAGATGCTTCATTAGAAGCTATTGAGGACACATTGATCCAAGCCGATGTAGGCATAAAGTATACACAGAGTATCATGCAGAAACTTCAGAAAGCCAAGGGTGACCGAGTGGCTTCGCTGCGACAAGAATTGGTGAATCTATTGTCCATACCGAGACCCGAGCTCCAGGACACACCCCCCTTAGTTGTCATGGTGAGCGGTGTCAATGGTTCAGGTAAGACAACCACCGTCGCCAAGCTCGCTAACCTGTACCGGCGACAGGGGTCTGTGCTGCTTGCGAGTGGCGATACCTACCGGGACGCGGCACATGAGCAGTTGGAGATATGGGCGAAGAGGGTAGGTGTTGAGATTGTCGGTTCACAAAAAGGCCAGGACGCCGCTGCCGTCGTGTATGATGCAATATCGAAAGCGATGTCTAGGAAGATCGACAGCGTTCTCATTGACACAGCCGGTAGATTGCATACCAGAGTTGATTTGATGGAAGAGCTGAAGAAGATGGTGCGTGTGGTCAAGAAGCTGAAGCCATCCGGGCTTGATTACAACATTCTAACAATAGATGCGAATTTAGGTCAGAATTCTATTCAGCAGGCAAGAGTCTTCACCGAGAACATCTGTATTAATGGTCTGATACTCACCAAATTCGATGGCACGGCTAAGGGCGGTGCGATAATACCGATATGTAATGAATTACATCTGCCAGTGCTCTACCTTACAGTGGGTGAAGGGATTGAGGACATCATCGAGTTTGACCCGCAGGGTTTTGTAGATGCCCTATTTGATTAAACTAAAGCGTTGGTAGCCGCAGTATATTGCTCTAGAAAAACATTACAAGGAAAGCACCAATAAAGGCCAGCACAATACCGATCGTACGTCGTAGATTCATTGGTTCTTTTAAGATCAACCCAGCGAAGATGAAGATGAATATCGTGCTTGTTTCATTCAGTGCAGAAGCTATTGATGCCTGTGTATATTTGATACCCGCAATCCACACAATCATCGCTAAGTAGGCTCCGAAGAATGAACCACCCATGACATAATGCCAGTGGTGGGTTTTGAGGAGTGAGTTCATTATCCCCCTCCGACGGGGATGACACAACAGAATTAACAGCAATGTGACCATACCACCCAAGAGCCGGATTTCTGCCACCCAGATGACAGAATATGTATCGAGCAACGGTTTCATTATGACAACACCGACGGCCATTGCTGCAGACGCGAGAATGCCGTATGTGACACCATGTATCACATTCTTCTTAGCCACGTTCTCAGGTTTTCTTTGTATGGTTGATGTGAGGACTGCAATGATTATGAGTAATGCTCCCATCAACTGTAAGTTTGTGAGACTTTCGTTCAGCAAGACATATGAAAAAACGATGATAAAGGGACTGTACATGCATACTACGATTCCCGTCAGCCCGGCACCCAGCTCGTTCAGGCTTTTGAAGAAGAGAGTATCGCCGATACCTATACCGATAGCCCCGCTTAAGAATAGGATTATATAGGCATTGGCAGATGTTTGCAGGAGCAGTGTCTGACCAGAAAACCAGAGTGTGGGGAGGAGGAGCCCGATTGCAAGGAGGTTCTTGAATAGGTTAAGAGCCAGGGGATGTACGGTTTCACCACTCTTCTTGAAGAGGATGACCGCAAACGCCCAAATCGCCGCAGTCAGTAGAGAAAGTGCTTCACCGAGAAAGGGTGTGGAGGATGACATCGTGCATTATATGTGAAAAGGTGTAGCCATACAAGGGTATCAAATCACTTTTCACAAACAAATATGGGATACGGGCTTTGCTTGTCGTATTTCTTGAGCGAAAAAGTGACGTCCTTTCCGCCGCTATAAAGATGTACTCCAAAATCCAAGCCTGTAAGCATTTGTCTAATTCGTTTTACCTCAAAGAGACCCAACGTCTCGAATTCAGCAGTCTCGAAACGGGTTTTTTTGGCCTCGCGTATAATATAGACGGTATTGCCTTCAATCCTCTTTCCTTTCTTGCGGTATATTTCAATGAGCGTCAAACACTTACCCTTTTTACATTTTTTTGTTATAACAATTGCATCCTGTTTATGGTGTTCTTCTAGAAATACCGGATCCAACTAGAATATCAGCAAACCGCCTTTTGCGAGATGCCGTTGGAAGTTCCTGAGTGTTCTGCGCAGTTCTGTGTAGGTTTTCAGATAGCACATGGCATCGAAGCAGGTGATTACGTCGTATCTACTTCTCAATCTGAATGTCTGCATGTCACCTGACAAATAGGTCACATCAGGATTTCTTTTCCGCGCGATTTGGAGGACACTTTTGTTCAAATCTACACCCGTTACCTTGAAGGTCTGCTTGAGATACCTGTCTTCTAGGCCAGTACCACAAGCCACGTCAAGGAGTTTTCTGCCGGCCGATTTAAGGTGTCTGCCTATCAATTTTCTTAGGACCAGAACATCCTTCCTACGGTTCTCGAGCGTACATATGAAGTCGAGATAGGGAGCAAGCTCGTTGTAGAATCTGGATTTCTTAGCGTGTTTCTGTTTTACACGTCTCATGGTCAATGCTTAATGTACACAAGAGTTTGCGTTGTTGACCCTCCAGAGAACCATTAGTAGGTCCCAGGTGAATCTTCAGACCGAGTAATCAGTTCTTCGTGGCAACACTGACATTATCAAATAGTATTGCCGGGTAGTAACCTGTGGATGCTGGGTGTACCATATTCTCGATGTCGATGACCTGCTGCATGGTTTCATAGATATTACCCGCGACCATTGCGTCCTTGATTCTGCCTATGATTTCACCCTTTTCGACATACAATCCCGGTGACAGGCCAATTGAAAAATCGCCATTCGGAATATTGCCGCTATGGGCACCGAGTGCACCACATACTATAATTCCCCGGTCCATATTTCTTATTAGCTGCGAGAATTCCTTTTCTCCTGGTTCGATGGTGACGTGTTGGAGGGTAGGGGTAGGTTTCATGGAGATCATATCCCCGGGCCAAAGTGAAGTCTTGAAGCCATGTCCGGTTGGTTCAGCGTGCATTTTTGAGGCGTAATAGAGATCATAGTAGTAATTCATCAACACACCTTTTTTGATTATCGGCAGGTGCTGACACGCCGTACCCTCATCGTCGAAAGCCCGGGCGCCTGGTTTGCTGTCATCCAGCGCATTGTCAGAAATAGTAAGTCTTTCATCGAATATTCTCTTACCTGACTTGTCGGCAAGTGGCGATTGCTTGTGGTACAAGGACTCGCCATTGGTTGCGCTTTGCAGACGCCAGATCAGCGTGTACATGGCTTCGGGCATGAACAACCCTTTCATCTTGCCACCTGCGATGTTCAATTCCTGCTTGCCACGGTTATATAGCTCAGCCAGGGTGTTCAGGTACGAGTCGTCTGCTTTCTGAAATGTTTTTGAGAATAATGATCGATGGATACCGGTTGCCGATCCTGGATAGATGATATAGGGAGTAATTGTATAGTATGATGTCTTTGATGAAAGTGAACTATTGGAGCTGTTTCTAATCTGCATTTCACCAGTTGTTGTGCCGGCGTAGATATTCACTTGTGCCTTTGTCTTTTCCTCTAAGATTGAACATATGCGTCTTCCTTCCTCGACTATTGCCGTGTTTGTCGCTTCGTCAATAGCGCGGTCGTAAGTGTTCAGTTGGGGTATCCCTTCGGTGTGAGGGAATTTGTATCTGGCCTCTACGCCGCCTTTGAGAGAATTCAATGCGTTTTGCATCAGTTCTTCAGGTTTCTGTAGCTTCTTCGTGTATGCAAACCCTAGCCGGTTATCTTTGATTATCCGGATGCTAACACCAGACTGTATGCTGCTCTGTATATCCTTCAGTTTTGAGTCTTCCAATCTGATCGTATTCTGGGTTTGATGGAGCGTGTACAGTTCAAACTGGTCACTGTGTTTCTTGGCGAGCTCTGTCAATTTCTCCATTATGCTCCTCCGATTACGACGTTATTGACCAGTATGTGGGGGGCTCCGTGGCATGAACGTATATTGCTTTGTCCCTTGCCACAACCACCCACCTGGTTCAGTTTCAAATCGTCACCGATGGCCGCGATGTTCTTCAGAGTGCTGTAGAGGTTTCCTGAAATGTTGATGTCTCTCACTAGTTCTCCTATCTTGCCGTTTTTCACGACGTAGCCGTACTGGGCACCAAAGGTGAAGTTCTCACCACTTGTCTGACCGCCCTTGGCATTAAGAATGTAATACCCATTGCCGAGTTTTTCGAGGAGGTCCTCAAATGTGTCTTGGCCCGGCTCAATGAATATTGTGCCCATTCTGATTATCGGCGCATAGCGGTAGTCCTCGGCGATGCAGTGCCCGTTGAGAGATTCTTCAAAGGCAGCCGCGGTTCTTCTTGAGTGCAGTCTTCCGACGAGCGTGCCATTCTTGAGCAGTGGAGTACCAGTTGCGGCAACTCCTTCATCATCGTATCGGTAGTGTCCCAGTTGATCAGGTGGTGTCGGGTCATCTGTAATATTAAGGATATCGTTACCCAGCTTCGCTCCGATGCGCATCTTCTGGCGCATCGATGGGTTATCTTCGATGATATCGGCTTCTGAAAAGTGACCAAATGCCTCGTGTGCGAAAACACCGCCCAGACTCTGGTTTAGAATGACGTTGTATCGTCCACCTTTGGTCGGCTGGGCCCTGAGTAACTCGACGGCAATCCGGGTTCTATTCTCGAAATGGTCTTCTCGATTTCTTAGGATCGAAAAACCATTGCTGCCGCCGATACCGATTCTCACATTCTGAATGAGACTTCCCTCGCGGCTGGTAATGAGTCCACTCATGCGCGTCGTTATCAGTTCTTCTCTGATTTCGCTGCCTTCGGTATTCATGAAATGCTTGTCTCGACTGAGTTCGAGATAGTTGATATTTGTGGTGGCTATTTTTTCGTTTTTCAAAACCAACGCATTGTACTTGCGGGTGAGTTCTAGTTTTTCATCCACAGCAATCGCCCGCGGGTCCTCGGTCAGTTTGGGAAGATATGTGTCCCGGACCACTTCGGCCTTAGCAAGGGACACAGGTTTCGAAGCCAGACTGGCCATCAGATGCGTGTTTTCTTGCGCGGTCTGGATAACTTTCTCGTGAGCTGCAGAGTCGGTGAAGGCAATGGATGAATAGCCGCCCTTGTTGAGAATACGCAGCACATAGCCATCAGTAGTGTTGGTGCCGATTTCCGTAACTTCGTTTCCGCTGAAAGATATTCTCGTTTCGGTCTTGGTTTCATGACGAATGTCAGCATAATCGGCTTTGACTTTCGCCAGAATTGATTTCATTGTTTCAAACATATCATCTCCTGTTAATATTTCGATTAAATGTTTCTCTGATACATGAGCTAATTAATATTGCCTAATAGATCGCCTGCCTTTTTCTTTATGGTCCAGTTCAAATAGACGGGCAAGGTGTCAGTTGAAATTTTTTCTCTTTTCACTAATCTACCCCCGTCGTAAATTTCCTCTATTACAAAAACATAGACCCCCGCTTTGGTGAGCAGGATTTCTCTGCGGAATGGTTGGGTCATGAATACTGCCTTGGTGAAAGGGTCTAGGGCCATCGGATATAGGACCACGTGATTTTCTAGAGAATACATCTTATCTGCTTTTTCGATCACGGCGGTCGAGTCATCATCGAACCATGGTAAGAAAGCATAGCGTACTTTTCTTCTGGGCGGTTCGATGAGGTCATCGCCGATCGGGAATATTTGTTTGTTCAGGTATTTGAATGCGGCCACATCGTTTGATATGAAATGGAGAAATTCCTCACGGGTGATACCCATGTGTGCGAGGTCGCGCGTTGGATTCAGGGAGAGCGATAGGAGGAATGCTGCGAAATTGATGTCATCACCCCATGCGATGAGTGCCCTTCCCTTTTCGACGTGGCCGTCATCTGGATGATCGGTGAATACGTCTGGTATGGGTTCGTATCTTGTGCTGTCAATGTTCAGGCTTTTATCCATCGGTTCAGCGTAGTCCCATTGGGGCAGTTGGAGCATCGTATCAAGATTCGTGAAGTCAAAATAACATACGCCCGCACCTTCATTATCCCTGATGGCACTTTCCTGCCAATGGGCAGTGTTCTTCATACCCTCCCACAAGAATCCAATGCCTAATAATGCATCGGGACGGTGCAACGTGGCGAATTCTAGGTAATCAGAAAAGAGCGCGACGTCGGGTGTGTATGACATGACCACTGGAAAGTAGATGTCATTCTGCCATTCAGTCCAATTCTGGGCAAAGGAATAACGAAACAGGCTTGGATTGGCAAAGACCGCAGTTGATAATAGACAGTCATCTCTCATTGCGTGCTTTTGCACTGTCCGGCTGATGTCGGTGATTATTTCAGAAATGACCCATTCTCGATGTCTGGTCAGGCGCCATGCCTGCCAAATAGACCAGCGCTGGAAAACGCTCGACTTCCCATACCGGGGGAGACTGCACCAGGATACCATGTCTGCATCGATTCCAGCGAGCATCGCTGCCTCATCATTGTCGGGGAGGCCCCACAGGATGCCAGGATAGCGGATGAAGTCCAGGTGAATACCTTCGACCGGATATTTCGCTGCAATCTCACCGCAGATTTTCTGTAGAAATAAGCGTACTTCGACATTTTCTGGATTCAGATAAAGCCCTTCAAGACGGGCGTTCTTCCATTTGGTGTAGGAATAATCCGCCATCGATTGTTTATTGACATCGCGTATGAACCAGTCAGGATGAACATGTAGTACATGGCTCAGAGATTCAGGGGGTTCAACCAATGACCAATTGAGAAGTGTATTCACCCAAGCATGAATGCGGACCGGTGTATCTTCGAAGGCACGGATCAAGACATCGAGGGGATCATACTCTGCACTCGCTATGCTGCAAAGATATTGACTTCGAGGTAATATTTCTGATTTGTAGTATGCATAACCACCTACTACTACTTGTACGAAAATATCGGTAACGTTCATTTCATTAACCACGCGTGCGATTCTGGATATTGAATCGGGAGATGCGGTCGATGCAGCACGTACCCACAGACCGTGTCGGAATTCATGGACGGCTTCCTTCTCGATGATCTTAAACGGTGTTTCGATCCTCTTAGGTGATACACATGCCATAGCCAAGGCGGCGATGCATACTGCATCTTTGATGATACTGCGTGTGTTCATCAGTGACCCTCAGAGTCGATATTTATATGTTGTTTAAAACAGGACAGGGCTGACACCGGGCTGTTATTTACTCTTCTTTTGTGTATTTTTGGTCTTCGGTGTCTTTTTCTTTGTTGTCTTCTCTTCCTTTGTTTTTTCTTCCTTCTTTGGTTTGGCCTTCTTTTCCTTGCTTTTCTTTTCTTTCGTCTTCTTTTCCTTCTTTACTTCAACCAATTTCCGCCGCTCGATCAACTTTCTACGCTGCGTGATGACTGATGCATCGCTCTGCTCGACAAGCTCGAGTATCGCAATTTCTGCCCCGTCGCCGAGTCGGGGGCCCATGCGGTATATCCGTGTATATCCTCCAGAGCGATTTGCAAACTTGGGTCCAATCTCATCACAGATTATTTTCACCAGTTTGTGATCAGGAACATAGCGATATATTTGGCGCTTCGCGGCGAGATCGTTGCGCTTGGCGAATTCAATGAGCCTTTCTGCCAATTGTCTTGTTGCCTTTGCCTTGGGTAACGTAGTCTTGATCTTCTCAAAAATGAACAAAGAACGACAGAGATTCCTCAGTAATGCACGACGGTGTTCTCTTGTTCTTCCGAGTTTTTTTACGCGGTCGCCGTGTCTCATATTACTATATGTCCTCTTTTAGATATTTCGTAATTTCCATCTCTAGTTGTAGTCCCACTTTGGCGAGATTTTTCTCCAGTTCCTTAAGTGATTTTCTGCCGAAATTCTCATAACTGAGCAGTTCCTTGTTACTTTTCTTTACGAGTTCACCAATTGTCTTGATGTTTTTGTCTTTGAGGCAGTTGGATGCTCTCACTGATATTTCGAGTTCATCGATGCTGCGTTTCAGAATTTCTCTGATCCTGCGGTGTTCAGCATCGAGCTGTTCCTTGGATGCGAATTGTGGTTCGACGCCAAGACCTGTGAAGAAGGAGAGATGGTGTTTCAGCAAGCCGGAAGCCTCAACGATTGCTTCAACCGGCGTGATCGTACCGTCTGTCTTTACATCGAGTATCAGATAGTCATAATCGGTCCTCGTACCGACACGGGTGGTCTTGATGTCAAAATTGACGTCGAGAACAGGTGAGAAGAGTGCGTCGAGGAAGATGGTACCAACCGGGACTTCCCCGTGCTTCAGCATTTCAGATTGTACATAACCCCTACCGGCCTCAACGTACATCTCCATCGTGAAATTGACCTTGGTGTCGGTGATCGTCAGAATCTTCTGTTCGGGGTTGGCGACGATCACGTTGGGATTCTTCTCGATATGTTCGGTTAGATATTCCTTCTTGCCCTTAACCTTCAAATACAGGTTGCTCGGTTCATTGGAGAGGAGTTTCACCCGTACCTTTTTAAGGTTGAGGATGATTTGAAAAACATCTTCATAGACACCTGGTATTGTAGAATATTCTTGAAGGATATCTTCGATCCTGATTCGGGTAATGGCTGCGCCCTGTATAGAAGACAATAACATCCTGCGCAGCGAATTAGCCAATGTTACACCAAATCCGCGCTCCAGCGGCGACAGGATGAACCTGCCAAAAGTGTCGTTAGTTACTTCTTTGTCGATTTCAACATTTTTTGGCATGACAAGTGGTTTTAGTGTCATAGCTCTCCTCTACTTTGAGTAGAACTCAACGATTAGACTTTCTTGTATGGGTAGCGTGATATCATCACGCTTAGGATATCTAAGCACGGTGCCGGTTATCTTGTCCTTATCGATTTTGAGCCAGCCAACGATCCTTTCCAAATCGCGTTCCTCGAGCGATTTCCCAACCTCGGGATTCTTCTTTTGTTTGTCAACCAGCTTTATTTCTTGATCGACCTTCACGAGATAGGATGGGATGTCCACCTTCTTGCCGTTAACCAGGATATGTCCGTGGCGAACGAATTGGCGCGCCTGGGTACGCGATGAAGCGATACCCAATTGATATACCACACTATCTAGTCTTCTTTCCAACAGCACGAGTAGATTTTCTCCCGTGTTTCCTGATATCCTTCCCGCCTCGGCAAATATTTTGCGGAACTGTTGCTCCAGTATTCCATAAACTGCCTTAACCTTTTGTTTTTCTCTTAATTGAGTTGCATAAGATGTCAGCTTTCTACGTCCTACTCGACCGTGAGTACCGGGCGGATAACCCCTCCTCGTGAACGCACACTTATCAGTGTAGCACCGACTTCCCCTCAAGAACAGCTTTTCACTTTCACGGCGACAGACCTTGCACTTCGGACCTATGTGACGTGCCATCATACCCTCCTTCGGCGAGGTGGTTTGCATCCATTGTGAGGTAGCGGGGTGACATCCTTGATTGCGGTTATTGTTAAACCAACTGTTTGCAGTGTTCTGATGGCGGCTTCGCGGCCTGGCCCTGGTCCCTTGATCTTCACTTCAACTTTCTTGACACCCAAAGACTGTGCTTCGCGTGCTGCGGCATCGGCGCATTTTGCTGCGGCATAAGCAGTGCCTTTCTTCGTTCCCTTAAAGCCGATTCTACCTGCAGAAGACCAGCAAAGCACATTGCCCTTTGTATCAGAAATAGAGACAATTGTATTATTGAATGTCGCGTAGATATTAGCAATGCCATTAGGCTCGACTCGGATGCCCTTTCTTCGTCTTGGTGTTCTGATTGGTTTCCTCACTTCCTTTCTCCCCTCGGTCCTCTATAAACAGCAACCGTCCTCTTTCTTCCCTTTCGTGTACGGGCATTAGTTCTTGTGCGCTGTCCTCTTGCCGGTAGTCCGATTTTATGGCGGATACCGCGATAACAGCCAATGTCGATCAACCGTTTAATATCTGACGCGATCTCAGCGCGCAACGCGCCTTCAACCCGATAATCGGTCTCAAGCAGTTTTCTGATCTTGGTAATTTCCTCATCGGTCAAATCCTTTATTTGCTTTGACCGATCAATTCCAATGTGGCCGACGATTTTCTGCGCCGTTCGTAACCCGATCCCGAAGATCGCGGTTAGCCCATATTCCACCTTCTTGTTCGGTGGCAAGTCAATACCAGCAATTCTTGCCATATACCTCCTTAAACAGAGCAGGGGCTAGTGGTTCGGGGCTGGTTGCTACTATTATTCGTGGAAAAAGTCACTACTAGCACCTAGCACCTAACACCTTGCACCTATCTTATCCCTGACGCTGTTTGTGTCGGGGATTCTTGCAAATAATCATCACAACGCCTTTTCTTCTTATGATTCGACATGAAGCACAGCGTTTCTTGACTGAAGTCTTAACCTTCAAGTTTCCTCCTGCAAACTACTATTATATCCATTTCTGGAAGAAAATCAACCCTTTTCATCGTCACTTGTAGCGCCAGACAATTCTACCACGCGACAGATCGTAAGGTGTCAATTCCAACAATACCCGATCTCCGGGCAGAATCTTGATATAGCTCATCCTCATCTTTCCTGAGACATGGGCAAGCACTTTGTGTCCGTTATCTAATTTGATTCGAAACATTGCGTTTGGAAGTGTTTCGACTATTGTGCCTTCGGTTTGTATGAGATCTTTTCTTGCCATTTCTTAGTCCTTTGCAACTCCGGATAAGTTGATGTTACTATCTTCGGTGATCAAGACCGTATCTTCATAATGGCAGGACATGGAACTGTCCCGGGTTAGGATGGTCCAGCCATTCTGCGCGGTGATGACTTCGTGGTTCCCCATGTTCACCATGGGCTCAATGGCTAATGCCATCCCTGGTAAGATGTCTGCGTCCGGTCCATTGCTGACGAAATTCGGAATTACGGGTTCCTCGTGAAGATTCTTGCCTACTCCGTGACCGGTTAGTTCCCGAACCACGCTATACCCGTTCTTTTCCACGGTGAGCTGTATTGCCCGTGAGATGTCAGATATCTTATTACCCGGCTGTGCAGCACGTATGCCGTTCCTGAGTGCGGTCTCGGTTGTTGACAGCATTTGTTGGACATCCGTCCCTATTTCACCGACGGCGAATGTGCGTGCAGCATCGGCAATGTAGCCTCCGTATTTGACACCGATGTCGATTTTCACAATATTACCACCTTCGATCCGGCGGTCATCGGGAATGCCGTGTACAATTTCGTCATTCAAAGAAATGCAGCAGCTCTTGGGAAAACCCCGATAATGCAGAAACGCTGGTGTCGCGTTACGTTCTCGTATGAGCGTGTCGATTCTGTCATTCAGATCCAGTGTCTTCATGCGCCTCAAATCCATCTGCTCGACTCTCTTGAATATGTCATCGATGATTTGGCCAGCAACCGTGATGCGGTTAATTGCTTCTGCATTTGCTATTGAGATAGTCATCAACGATTTTAGATAATATTCTCGAAACCTCTTCCTGATTTCCTTGCGCGTCGACTCTCTTATAGACATTAAGTGATTTGTAGTAACTAATCAGGGGGCGTGTCTCGGTTTCGTAGATCTTGAATCTTTTCTTGATTACTTCTTCTGTGTCATCATCTCGTTTTACAAGTTTCTGACCGTCAACATCGCAGACGCCATCATTCGTCGGGGGACTTGTTATATAATTATATATCCTACCGCATCTTGAACAGTATCGACGATTGGCGAGGCGTTTGACTATTTCATCTTCATCTAGATGCATCTCGAACGCGATGTCGATTGTCTGCCCAAGTTGGGCCAGGCTTTTTTCTAGATTGCGTGCCTGGTTAAGATTTCTGGGAAAGCCATC
>DAOVAN010000080.1 GCA_030671005.1 Caldifarciminota bacterium | reverse complement strand
AGTATTCCATGAAAAGACAAAAGTAAATGCACGGCATGTGTACAAAAGGTTATCATAAAAATAGAAATCCACCTGTACTACGTCATCAGTCGCCTCTGTGACAACCTCGACAATGCCGCCTATCAACGACCCTTCATGAGGAAAGGCAATATTTATCTCTGGTGGTTTGTCGCCACAGCTATTTAAGAGGAGTAAAAAGAATATGACAATACACGCTTTCTGTTTCATACTCATCTGAAGTTCGAATCCTACAACAGTATTGTAGAGAAATCGAGACGGTTGTCAATTGGTATCATATTTGTGAAATTCCGTCGGCTGGTTGACAAATCAATTATTCTCGTTAACATAAGACTGCGTTCAAATTATGTCATCGGACATTATTCCTGAGGAGGCATTATGTCAACGTTCCAACAATTAGTAGACGAGCTGCTTGAATTTACCTGGAGAAGTTCACCTTTTTCTGCCACGTACGCAGGAATACACAAATATGATCATGAGATGGAAAATGTCGACATCGATTTCCTTACGGATGTTAACCGAAACCGCAAGGATTTCCTTAAACGTTTCCAGGCATTGAATAAGAATGACCTGACCGGCGATGAGTGTGTCGACTGGCAGCTACTCCAGAACTTCCTTAAATCAAGCATACATTCATTTGAAGAAATAAGGCACTGGCAGACAAACGCTGCTGAATATGCGGATCTCTGCATTAGCGGACTCTTCATCCTGTACGTACGTGAATTCGCACCCATCGAAGAACGCGCCACCGCCATTCTTTCACGTATGCAACAGATACCACGTTTCCTCAAAGACAGCAAGCATAATCTAAAAGATGCACCAGAGGTATTCACCAAACTCGCAATCGAAATTAATGAGGGCGGCAAGGATTTTCTGAAGACAATAGTAGCGCAATTGAGTAACGCGGTGCCCAAACTGGCCCGGGATCTGGAAAATGCAGGCCGCGAAGCATCAACAGCACTGGACACGTACGGAAAGTTCTTGAACGAGGTACTACTTCCAAAATCAAAGGGTGAATTCGCCATCGGATCGGATCATTTCGATTTCAAGCTGAAGATGGACCACATGCTACCGTACACCGCAGAGGAGATACTCGCATATGGTAGGGAGATGAAAAAGTCTACGGAAGAGGCACTCGAAGACATTGCACAAAAAATCGATAAGCAGCGAACATGGGTCGAGGTGGTCGATGCCATAAAAGGAGAACACCCCAAGGCAGACCAACTACTCACCACCTACCAGAGAGAAATGGAGCGCGCCCAAAGATTTGTGCAAGACAGAGACCTTGTGAGTATCCCTGAGGATGAAGAACTAGAAGTGATACCGACCCCTGCCTTTCTAATACCAATATTACCCTATGCGGCATATATGAGTCCTGCGCCCTTTGAAAAAATGCAAAAGGGATATTTCTTTGTCACACCGGTAAATGACAACATCCCCGCTGAAAAACAAGAAGAAATACTGCGCGGACATTCAATATACGGAATCCCGGTCACTGCCCTGCATGAAGGTTATCCCGGCCACCATTTGCAGTTGGTGCATGCCAATAAGCTAAAGAATAAACTGCGCCGTCTACTCGGCACGGCAGTTTTCGTCGAGGGTTGGGCATTATACTGCGAAGAGATGATGCGCGAAGCAGGGTTCTTTTCTGACCCTCGTGCGAGGCTATTGCAGTTGAAAGACCAATTATGGCGTGCATGCCGGGTGATAATCGATGTTGAACTGCACGCGGGGCGCATGGGTTATGAACAGGCAGTCGAACTTCTGGTCAATGATGCAAAATTACAGAAAGTACATGCCGAAAAGGAAGTGACGCGCTATACGTTCACGCCTACCCAACCCATGAGTTATTTAGTAGGAAAAAAGCAAATTCTTCAATTGAAGAATGATTACCAGAAAAAACTGGGCGATAAATTCCAGCTAAGGGATTTTCACAACAGGCTGCTCAGTTTCGGCTCAATACCGGTATGCCTGATTCGAAAGACACTCGGTCTTTGAAACGGTAGACGATACACGGGATTATTTGTCAGAAAAATTCTTGTAAAAATGAAGCAAGTTACTCCTAAAGAAACCTTGCTGTTGCCAGGATTCAAACGGTCTGGGTATCTTGATGTTTCGTATAGCCTCTTCACCTTGCCCGTCATCGATCAATTTCTTGACTAGTTCCCGGCACAACGCAATATAATTGATCAATATCTCCAGATCGTGCTTGTCCCCGACTGAACCATGTCCGGGTACAAATACCTTCGCATCCATCTTTCCAATTTCACGGAGTATATTTATTAATGTATCCGGCTCACCATCACCCAGATAGGGATGCGACTTGACAAATAGAAGATCGCCCATGAATATGATGCCATCCTGCGGCAGATACAGTATGACATCGCTCTTCGTGTGCCCGTCGTGATACTCAATCAACTCCACCGAACGTCGCGCGCCAGGAATTTCGAATCTGCCTTCAAATGTCAAGGTTGGCTGTACCACCCTGAGTTCGGGCAGGTCATCCACCAAACCCTGATAATAAGAGAGCCACATTGTCAATTCTCCACGGGCCGCTTCATCCTCATTGGATTCATATTCATCTTGTATCGATTTCAACCGCTTTGCGGCATTCTCCTTGAACCACTCATACTCCTTCATGCCAGCAGTAGCAATTACCTGGCGTGTTTCTCCGGACGAGATAATTTCAGCGTGGCCTTCAAAAACCTGATTGCCCCAGATGTGATCGTTATGACAGTGACTGTTGATGACAATCGATACCGCCTTTCCAGTCAAAGCTTCGGACGCGGCTTTCAGATCACGGGCTGCCTGAGGTGTCAGGAAGCTATCAAAAATGAGCGTGCGGTCACCAAGATCAATAATCCCCGCATTGCAGATGGCTGCGCCGCCGTCTTTATGGATTGCTGCAAAAACACCATCCGCCAACTCTTCAATATCGAAGTGTCTTGATTCAAACAATTTTTCGTCCTGCTTCATGATACTCACATTCTCCTTGCCACTGCAAAATTCCAAAGGCGCCATCAATAGAAAGATACCGGACAACACCAGAGAATAGCACTTTTTTCTCATAATCATAAGTCTCAATCAAAGGTGCAAGAAATCCCTTACACCCTGTAATAATTGCCGGAAGAACTCAACCGCCTCAGGGTCTGTGGTCCCCGTGCTCCAAAGATACTTTGCAAAACCCGCCTGGGCCAGTGCATAATAACCCAAAGCGAACTGTCCGATCGCAACGTAGCCTGTCGCGAATTGTCCGATCCCGAAAATGCCGGTGATCGCGAATTGAGCGAGTCCGGTAAGCCCAACAATGAATTGCCCGAAACCGAACAGGATACCAATACCGAACTAGGCGATCGTTATCAACCCGATGCCAAACTGACCGATCGCAATAACCCCTTTTGCGACGCGGATTCTATTCTGCGCATCACGCCCGAACGCGATATGCACCAGGGGATAGCCATAGAATGTTTGTTTCGACTTCCACTCAAATCCAGAACCCCTCCACTCTCTCCTTGCCGGGAACGGCGCACCACAATGAGGACAACTCTTCGCATCGGCACTGATCTCTTTTTGACATTCACGACACTGAGTTAGCGGCATATATTCTTCCTCATGATGATATTATACTACACTTCCGTATTATGTCAACGCTTCGATGAAATAACGCCACAGAAAAAATTCCTTGGCTGTATTATTGAACCGATTCAACACGGGATTTAGAATAACCGATTCTGTGCCTTTATTCTTTCAGTGATTTCTGTGTTTTTGTTTTATTCAGTGTTTTCAGTGTATAGTGTATTCAGTGTCTGTGTATATTCTGTGTATTCAGTGTCCTATGGTTTATCGCGGAATTGATAATAGAGTGAAATGAGAAGCTGAATGATCTTTCTCAGCTGAGGGTCTTTCCGTACAAATTCGTCTTGTATGTAAATAAGCGCGGTCGATACGATTACCTTGTCCTTAAACGACTCCACTGAATTCAACATGCCCTTATCACTCATTTTGACAAGGCTATCAAGACTCGAAATAATGATACGGAATTGATCTTGATATTTCCCGGGATCTATTTTCTTGGACCGGGCATCTTTCACCGCTTTCAGCGAATCATTTATGGCACTTTCGAAGGTTTTGTATTCCTTTTTGATGATCCCCATGTCTTGCTCAGAGACATCGTGCGTCTTCAATTCAACATCAGGCACAAGCTGCCGCTGACTTTGACCGTAGGTAGTACCCAGAGATACTATATAATCCTGTAATTCCTTGGATAGTTTACCCTTAACCGGGCCTTGCAACCATTTGAGAATCATAGCGATCTGGACATGTTCCTCTACGTTATCAAGCGATGGTCTCTTTTGAACCATCAAAGAAGACTCCAAACGCTCGAGATGCTGACTTTGAATCTCTGTTCCCTCGTCTAATTTGTTTCTAAGATAGTCGTAGAGTCGATTCGCCCTGAATTCCTGAGTTGATTCAGTGAACTCGGTATACGTACGGTCTATGAACGCTCTGATGAGCTTCCGCTCGAATTTAAGTTTCTTAGGCATACGTGAGGTCGAAAGCAAGAGCTTAAAGTATGCAACGAAATTCTCTATATCACGCTGCATAATATGAGTCTCGGTCATGCTTCTTATTTTTTCGTATAGAATACCGATCATGCCTGGGGGGGTGGTTTCTTTCAGGACGAATTCGAATATCGTTTGCAGATGTTCTAGAAAAGTACCCATATGGTTATTCTATACAAAATTTTGGAAAAAGCAAGATACATTGAATGCTGCTATGCGAGTCATCATTCGTGTTCACGATTGAACTTGCGTTACTCAATACCAACAAGTGCTTTGATGTACTGAAGGCGCTCGTAGAGTTCCGGACGATCGCTATCTTTCTGGCTCAGTTTACCCCCAAACTGTGTTATGGATTCAAAATGATGCTGCTTCATCCACTGTTCTACGTTGCTGAGTATGTGGGCAATATGTCCGATACCATGCATATACAACGTGGAACAAACCTGAACCGCCGAGGCGCCAGCAAGTAGCTGCTTTATCACGCCATTCGCATCATGAACACCGGTGGTTGCGGCAAGGTCACATTTGATGCGACCGGCAAGCAATGAAATCCAGCGTAACGAAAGGTTTATCTCTTCAGGCGCACTGAAACGGTACCCGGGCACGACACTCAGTTTGTCCACATTTATGTCAACTTGATAAAAACGATTAAATAAGACTAATGCCGCAGCACCCCTATCACACAATTCCCATGCGACACTCGCCATCGATGTGAAATAGGGACCGATTTTTACTGCAATTGGTATCTTCACACTCTTCTTTACGCCTTCCAGTATGTTGTAATACAGCTTCTCAATGTCATCACCGCTGTGACGCGGATCGCTTGGCAGCACAGAAATGTTCAACTCGATCGCATCAGCCCCTACCTCCTCCATTTTTTTTGCGTAATCAGTCCACCATCGAGGCGTGATACAATTGAGACTAGCAACTACCGGAATAGAAACTGCCTCTTTTGCTCGCTTTATGAGATCAAGATAATCCTGCTGTCCGGTCTCAATTCCGATTTGCCTCACGTAATCATATGCCTCGGTATGTCCTGCCAGCCACACATGCCTCTCAATCTCTTTTGTATCTGCCTCGATCTGTTCTTCAAACAGGGACTTGAGCACCACGGCACCAGCACCAGCATCGGCACAACGTTGAACCCCCTCCACAGAATTGACCAGACTACAGCTTGCGACAACCAATGGATTTCTCAAAGTCAAGCCCATATAATTAGTCGTCAGATCAGCCATTATTGACCTCCTTGTCTAGAACCTTGCACTGGTCTCTGTTATTATACATCAAAATCGCGCAGTATCAATATTCTAAAACAGTGTTTAAGCTCTCCAATATCCTCGCTGCATTTCTATTTTCTGGATTCAACACCAGGGATTTTTCATAGCTTTTTATCGCTAATTCTATTTGACGCGCTTTCAGATATGCCTCACCCAGACTATCATATGCATTCCATGAATCCGGGAACAAAGCGACATTGATCTGGAACAGCGCAATAGCCTCTATATATCGATTCGCATCGAGTAGCTGATGCCCCCTCTGGTTTAACAGATACTCATTGATATCCACGTATTCGCCACGTTTCTCCTTCAACTCTTCATGCACGGCCAGCGCAGCATCCAAACCATTCCGGAAAACTGTCTTAAGCAATATGCCCGAGACATTAAGATCCTCATTCTTCAAGTACTCAATCAAGTCAGTCCTCAACCAGTAAATACCTTCTCCCCGGCTGAGGAAGAAAAGGTACTTTCCATCTGAAGAAAGACTTGCACTGGAGACATTGAAGATATTTATATGATCACCCATGCTCTTCATTTTTGTCCACGAACCATTTTCTTTACGGTACGTAATGTAAAGACCTGCATCTGCCTTGTCTGTCATATCTACGTGGTACAGTATCAAGAAACTCGCATCGGGCGCCGCACAAATGATATATTCCTCAGCACCCGTATTTACCGAATCGCCTAGGTTCTCCAGTATTGCATATTGACCACCAACGAACCGGGAACGATAGACATCGAAGCCACCTTTCCCTCCAGGGCGGTCTGAGCTGAGAAACATCGAACCATCATCACTGACCACACCACCGACATCATTACTCGATGTGTTAATCGGATAACCTAATCTACCGGCTTCAGTCCAGTGACTATTCTTTCTCTTCACGGACCAGATATCGAAATCCTTGGGTGCACCTTTACCGTGTATTGGCCGCGTGGATACAAAATAGAGCACATCTCCATCATGAGAATAATACGCGACGTTATCACTGTAATTTCCAGAGAAAGGAGCGACCCGTGGTTGGATCCAGGTATTGTTTCGTTGTTGCATGTACCAAACCGAACAACTGCAGCCGGGTACAACCGGAAGTGTTTGGTTTGTGAAGAAAAGTTCCTTGCCGTCCGGCGAAAAAAGGATACTGGTAATTAAGTGGAACCCATTGTCACTCCAGACCGAGAATAATTCAGGCGCAAATGGCTGGGGTTTCAGGCCTGGCAGTTCCTGGCCAAGATATTCCCCATGGAACCCTGTAAGCTCCGTGTCGACGCCCCGCGGCCAAAGCACATTCATACTAATACAATACAGAATGACGAATGACAATTTTGCAGAGGGATGTAGCTGCATGAAAACGTTCCTAGGCAGTGATGCTATTCAGGCAAGGCACCATACATCTTAAGTACTTTGATCACGCTTATCGTGGCCTGCACCGTAAATGCGTCCCCATCTTCAGAGACCCACGTACCATCTGGATTCTGGCGCTGCTTCAACTCGGTGAGGCAATCACTTATGAAGGGATGTACCTTTCGCAGCCCTGCTCGCCCCAAACATTCTAAAGCCC
>DAOVAN010000051.1 GCA_030671005.1 Caldifarciminota bacterium | reverse complement strand
AAACGGATTGACACGGATTCACACGGATGAACATCAGTCTGCATCCGCTTGCATTCGTCTGAATCATCATTTTTGCAGAGCAAAAATATGTACGACAGATGATGCCCCTGAACCGCCCATGTTCTGGGTCATTCCGATTCTCGCGTTCTTGACCTGTCTCTTGCCTGCAGCACCCCGTAGTTGTTCCACAACCTCAACAGCTTGTGCAGCACCAGTAGCGCCGACTGGGTGTCCTTTCGACTTCAGACCGCCCGAAGGATTCACCGGTATCAATCCTTCGAGGGCAGTGCGGCCTTGTTCAGTGAATGGTCCACCTTTACCCTTGTCAACAAAACCGAGTTCTTCAATAATGCATATTTCAGCAATAGAAAAGCAATCGTGCACCTCAGCAAGATTTATATCTGAAGGCATCACCTTAGCCATGTCATATGCCGCCTTTGCAGAAAGCTTAACTGCTTTCAGTGTCGCAATGTCTTCACGTGTGTGGAGAGCCAATGTATCGGTTGCCGCACCCGTACCCAATATTTTAATTAACGGGTTCTGCATCTTCTTGGCAACGTCCATTGACGCCAGAATCACACAAGCCGCTCCGTCCGACACCGGCGAGCTATCGAGAACGGTCAATGGATCGGCCACCATGGTAGCGTTGATAACCTGTTCTACAGTTATTTCGCTTGGGAATTGCGCATTGGGATTAAATGAACCATTGTGGTGATTCTTCACGGAAACCATTGCCAGTTGCTTGCGCGTCGTGCCGTACTCGTGCATGTGCGCCCTTGCGATCATGGCATACAATCCCGGGAAAGTGACACCATGGTATACTTCATATTCCTGGTCTGCAGCAGTAGCGAGCGCATATGTAACATCGGCACCGTCGCTCATCTTCTCAACACCCCCAACCAGAACGATGTCACTATGACCAGATGCTATTTCAAAGAAACCAAGACGTACTGCCATACCACCAGAGCAGCAAGCAGATTCAACTCGCACGGCCGGTATTGAAGACGTACCTAAATAATCAGCCATGAGAGCACCAATGTGCTCCTGTCCGACAAAAAGACCAGGCGTCATTGAACCGACGTACATGGAATCAACGCGGTCGACATGTGCATCATCAATTGCTTTGAGTGCTGCTTCAACAAAAATGTCTCGCAAAGATTGTGCCCACAGCTCTCCGAATTTCGTCATACCAACGCCAATTACTGCAACCTCACGCATTATACCCCCTTTACGTTAAACTCTAAATTCGAATATCGAAATACTAAACAAATCACAAATTCGAATTTTCAAATACCAAAACCTGTTTTGCATTTTGAATTTCGGTCATTAGATATTGTTTCGAATTTCGGATTTCGTGCTTCGTATTTTATTCGTTTAGTATGATCTTGCCACGGAATTTTGCATATTGACCGTAGTCTAAGTAGATACGATTATTCTCCAGTAAGTCCTTGACCTTATCCGCCGCATCCCTCACAGCATTTATTTTCTCAGTCACTTTGAATACAAACGCATCGCTTCCTGCACCTGAACCGAAAGAAACCAAGAGGATCAGATTACCTGGTTGTGCGATATCAAGCGTCGCCGAAAAACCGGTTGGTGAAGAACCAGAATATGTATTGCCCATTAAAGGCACGACCCAACCTGGTTCGAGTTGTTCCTTCGTGAAACCCAATTTCTTACCTACGGATAACGGAAATTTTCCATTAGGCATATGAAATACCGCATAAGCAAAATCGGCAGCCTCAAGGCCGCTCTTTTTCAGGATCGCTTGCCCAGCGCCCAATATATGCTTGAAATATGCAGGTGCTCCGGTAAACCTTCCACCATGTAGTGGATAGAAGGCACCCTCACGGCGCCAGAAATCGGGCGTATCAGTAGTATAGGAATGAGTTTCGAGCAGTTCTACGACAACGTTTTCTTCGCCAAAGATGAATGCCGAACCCCCGGCAGAAGCAGAGAATTCCAGCGCATCTCCTGGAGCGCCTTGAGATGTGTCGGCGCCGATGGCCATCGCGTATTTTACCTGATCTGCTTTCACCAAGCTATACGCAACGAACATTGCCTCGGTGCCAGCCTTGCATGCGAATTCATAGTCGGCAATATGCACATCAGGCACTATACCTAATGCCTCAGCAACCACGGTACCAGAAGGCTTCACCGCGTACGGGTGAGACTCCGACCCGATATACAGAGCTCCAATATCGGACGGGTCAATTCGTGCACGCTTCAACGCGTTTCTTCCAGCCTCAACTGAGATAGTAATCGTGTCCTCATCCATTCCCGGTACGGTCTTTTCCTTCAGTAAAAGTCCTCGCTTTACCGCTTCAGCATCGCGTCCCCATTGCTTTGCTATCTCCTCAACCCTAATCCTATATCTTGGTAAATAGGAACCATAGCCGACAATTCCAACCATTAAACCTCCTTCCGATAGAAAATCCTAAATACTAAATTCGAAATACTAAACAATTACGAATCACCAAAATACAAAATGTCAAAACGATAAAACAGCCCACTCCTTCTTAGCATTTCAAGCATCCCAACCCCAACCCTTTGACCATGATTTGTTTCGTGCTTCGTATTTATGTCCTAGATTTGATGCAAACAGATTAAAGATGATTCAAACTGATGTATCTTATCCGTTGAATCTATTTACATCTGTCTGAATCCAATTCGGTGCTAACCGAATCCGTATGAATCCGTGCTTATCCGTCTGAATCAAATCGAAGATCATATCTTCGATAGCGCTTGTTCCAGATCCGCGATCATGTCTTGGGGATGCTCAGCACCAATGCAGAGCCGCACCAGATCCTGCGGGATACTTGCCATCGAGCGCAAATCTTCACCCATTTGTTGGTGCGTGGAAATCGAAGGGATGGTCGCAACTGATTTAATGCGGCCCAAATCAGTTGCCCGCCAAATGCGCTTCAAATTGTCGAAGAATATCCGCGCAGCCTGTGCGCCACCAGTAAACTGGAACGACATCAAGTGTCCATATCTATTTACCGGCTTACCATACTGGTCGTCATATTCCGAATCAACAAGCCACAAATACTTGCTCGCCACCTCATACAGTGGATGGTTTTCCAAACCAAGGTAATTCATCGTTGAAATCTTAGGGTGTTTATCAAGAAATTTCGCGACTTTCATGGAATTCTGGCTTAACTGATCCACCTTGGACCGTAAGGTTCTCATATCATTGAGGGTCAGAATCGCCTGCATCGGCGATATACACCAACCAATGTCTCGATTCGGCAAGAGCTTTATGTAGGTCGCAAAATCTGCATTCATCTCTGCATTATCAATCTTCGATGTGATGTTTTTCCGAGCAACAACCGCGCCCGCCATTCCAAATCCGCTTGCAGTAAGTGTCTTGGTTGCCGAATGTATGACGATATCTGCGCCCAATGTCATGGGTCTCAGCAACACCGGGGTAGCGATTGTCGTGTCAAAGATTGCCGTTATTCCATTCTCATGCGCTAAGTCGATCACCTTCTTTATGTCGAAGAAAGTCAAACCCGGATTCGAAGGTAGCTCGCCAAAGAGAAACCGGGTGTTCTTATCGATCTTTGAAGCCCAATCATCGATATCATTAGGATCCACAACCCAGCGACACTCAATCCCACGATCCCTCATCTTACGGATATTAAACTGTTGAAACGTTCCTCCATAGATCTGAGCATTCGAAACAAAATTGATAGCCTCGTCATGTTTCTTGCCGAGCTTGACCAAAAAAGGATCAGTGGCGCTGGCAATTGCTGCCATACCAGAAGACGCGGTGCAGCAACTCGTCTCACCGTCAAAACCGTAACCTTCGAGTAATGCCAGGGTGGCCTCAAGGTAGCCCATCGATGGATTATGTATCCTACTATATGTCCATGATGGTATCAAGTACGCAAGCGCTGCTTCCATTTCATCACTGTCACGAAACGCTTGAGACGAACTCATGTAAATCGGTTCAATGATTGAGCCTTGATTATTCTCAATCGCCTCACGCACCGAATATGCACCATGCACGGCGATCGTATCAAACTTCCATTTCTTAACCTCCTCTTTGATGTAGCGCTCGCGTTCGGCAAGCATCTTCTTCGCTCTGTCTACGTACTTTTGCACGCCCTCATTCATCCTATCCTCCGCTTTTTGAACATATTTGAGACTTCATCTCCGAGAAGATTATATCTTGTCCAATGCTTGCTTAAGATCTTCAACTATATCATCAAGGTGCTCGAGTCCAATTGACAAGCGGACAAATCCAGGTTTGATGCCACATTCTAGAAGTTCTTCTTCACTGTACCCCGAGTGAGTCATTGACCCAGGGTGTTCGATAAGCGTATCAACATCACCGAGACTGACCGCAAGAGCACATAGCTTCACTGAATTCATGAGTGTTTTACCGGCTTCCTTCCCTCCCTTGACATCAAAGCCAATCATCCCTCCAAAAGCGCTCATCTGTTTCTTCGCGGTCTCATGTCCAGGATGTGATTTCAAGCCAGGATAATATACCTTTTCAACCTTATCATGCTGGCTGAGGAATTCGGCGATCTTCAGGGCATTATGACAGTGTCTGTCCATACGCACGGCCAGTGTTTTAAGACCCCTCAAAATAAGCCAGGCATTGAAAGGAGAAATCGAAGCACCAATATCTTTGGCACCCTTCCACAACGTGTCTATGAAATCTTGCCTGCCCACAGCGACACCTCCAATGATATCACCGTGGCCACCAAAGTATTTCGTTGCCGAATGAACAACAATATCAACACCCAGCTCAATTGGTCTTTGCAGATACGGTGTTGCAAAAGTGTTATCAACACAAAGCGGCAAGTTACTGGCACGCGCAACTTCAACGCATTTCGCTATATCGATAATCTTCAAAGTCGGATTGGCCGGTGTCTCGATGAACAGCAATCGTGTTTGTTCGTTCACTGCTGCTGTGAGGTCCTCAGTTTTGGACGCATCAACAAACACAACATCAATGCCGAGCCGAGGGAGTACATTTTTGAAGAGCGTGAATGTGCCACCATAAATCGTATCATCAGATACAACATTCTCGCCTGACCTGACAACGGCCACGATGACATTGAAGATGGCAGCAAGACCTGACGAGAAAACCAGCCCAGCCTCCGCGGATTCAAGAAGAGCAATCTTCCGGGCTAAAAGTTCAATTGTCGGGTTACTTATACGTGTGTAAATGTACCCCTTCTCCTCACCCTTGAATAATCGCGCACCATGATCTGCGTCACGGAAAACAAATGTTGAAGTCTGATAAATAGGCGGCGACAGTGCCCCGGTCGATTTATCAGGATGCTGCCCACCATGCACAACATCGGTTTCAATATGCATCATTCCTCCTACTATTTCTTGTCTTTTTGACTCAGTTCAATCAAGACGCTACCCACAGATGAAGGATGGATAAACGCAATCTTTGAAGCATGGGCTCCTTTTCTCGGAACCTCATCAATCATCTTCAGGTTCTGGTTCTTAAATTCTTCAATCTTTTTTTCAATGTCATCAACTTCAAAACTCAGGTGATGCAGCCCCTCACCTCTTCGTTCGATGAACTTTTGAATTGTGCTGTCAGTAGTCAAGGGTTCTAGAAGCTCGATGGTCAACGTACCGGCATCCAGCATGGCGACTTTCACCTTCTGTTCCGGGATTTCTCTTATCATCTCGACACGAAACCCGAAGACATCGCGCCAAATCATTAAATGCTCTTCAATGCTTTTTACAGCAATACCGATATGTTCTAACCTCATGACACTGCCCACAGCCTACTGCCTACTGTTTTCTGTCATATCAGTTTTCGCTCTTTGGCTGCTTTCGTCAGTTCATCCCTAAAATTAGGGTGTGCGATATTGATGAGCGCGCGTGCTCTCTCATTCAGGTTTTTCCCATGCAGGTAAGCCGTGCCGTACTCAGTCACGACATAATGAACATCAGCCCGTGTTGTAACTACGCCTGCACCAACTTGAAGGGTCGGCACGATCTTCGAAATCGTATCCTTCTTCGTCGACGAGGGCAGAGCGATAATTGGTTTACCGCCCTTGGATTGTGCAGCACCACGAATGAAATCAACTTGCCCGCCAAAGCCTGAGTAGATTCTCGTGCCAATAGAATCTGAACAAACTTGACCCGTCAGGTCTACCTCAATGGCCGAGTTTATCGCAATCATCTTGTCATTTTGACCGATGATAAAGGGATGGTTAGTGTAATTGGTAGGGTGGGTCTCAAAGATTGGATTGTTGTCAATGAAATCGTATAAATCCTCTGTGCCGAAATAGAACGTAGCTATTACTTTACCCGGATGCAATGTCTTCTTCGTTCCGGTGATAACACCAGCGTTTATCGCTTCAACAATACCATCGGATACCATCTCAGTATGAATCCCCAAATCTCTCTTGTTGAACATCGCTTTCAAGGCGGCGTCAGGAATGCCGCCTATTCCCAACTGCAGAGTACACCCGTCTTCAACGAGATCCGCAATGTAACTTCCAATCTTCTTCTCAACCTCGGTGAAGGGTGGTATTTTCAATTCAGGCAGGTCATCTGACACTTCAACAAATTTTGCAATGCGTGAAACGTGCAGGAAGGAATCGCCCAGTGTCCTCGGCATCTTGTCATTGACCTGTGCCACCACGATTTTGGCGGTCTCAGCGGCAGCCTTCGATCCAAGACACTCAACGCCGAAACTCACGAATCCATGCTCATCTGGCGGCGAGACATGCAAAAACGCCACGTCGAGCGGCAATAACCCCGAGTAGAATAGTTCTGGTATCTCGTATAGAAACACCGGTGCATAGTCAGCTCGTCCATCGTTGACTGCAGCTCGATCCGCAGGACCCACGAATAGTGAATTGTGTCGAAAATGGCCTTCCATACCAGGTTTTGACAAAGGGTCATCACCCAGAAGCAGCACGTGAGTAATCTCGACATCCTGTAGTTCGTCCTTTCGCTGGGCAAGGGCTTCGGTCAAACGAAATGGAGTCGCTGCATTGCCACTAATATAGACGCGATCCTTGCTCTTTACTACAGACACCGCTTCTTCGATCGAGCACAGCCTCTTCTTGTATTCATCAAACCAACTCATGGCAAAAACTCCTTCCTAACCTCACCCTTCTCCGCATAGATACCATTTGACAACTCACGGTTTTTTTGAAGGGTCTTTTCGAAACCCGACTCGGTTATCATTTTGAGGTAGGGAAAGATACTGGACGTAAGCGCATGGGTGGCGGTTCGAGCAATAAGGGTTGTAGCGTTTGGCATACAGAAGTGTATCACGTCATTGACTGTATAGATGAACTTACCACTCGGCGAAATCTTTGCGGTTTCCACGCAACCACCCTGATCGATCGAAAAATCGATGATCACAGATCCGCGCCGCATAGTTTTTACCATCTCCTTAGTGACCAAAATCGGCGAACGCTTACCCGGAACTAGCACGGATCCAATCACAACATCAGCAAATTTGACAAGTTTTTCAATGTTGTGCCTGGTCGCAAACATGGTGGTCACTTTCATGCCCGCTGTGTGACAGGCAAGATTATCCAGTCTATCGCGTACCACATCAAGTACATACACACTCGCACCAACACCGGCAAAAGTCTTTGCTGCATTACATCCGAGTGTACCACCACCCAGAATCATCACCTCAGCCGGTGGTATGCCCGCAATGCCACCGAGTAATATTCCCCGACCACCGTGCGGGGATTCAAGTAACCGGCCTGCAATCTGGACGGATAACTTACCAGCCATTTCACTGAATGGAATTACGATCGGCAGATGGCCATCATCTTTCTGCATAATCTCATATCCGATGAGAGTAACCTTCTTGTTCGCTATTGTTTTCACAAATTCCTTACGCGCGGTAATAAGATGAATGAAACCCATTATCACTTGGCCCTCTTTGATGAATTGATACTCTTCCTGCTGAGGTCTTCTCACCTTGAGTACGATCTCGGCTCGCCGGTACGCCTCCTCTTTTGAATAGACGACCGTGGCGCCTGCTTTTTCGTAGTCAGCATCTGAAAAGCCCGCGGCTTCGCCAGCCTTGCTTTCAACATAGACTTTGGCACCATACAAAATTAATTCTTGAGCACCCATCGGTGAAAGGCCAACTCGATATTCCTCGATTCCTTTAAATGGTGCTATTTCTTTAGGAACACCAAAAATCATTTGACCTCCTTGTTATTTAACATAATCGATGCACACAGATTAACGCGGATGTACACTGATGTATTATATCCGTTGAATCTAGAAAATTGGTTTTTCTCTAAATTCACCATAAACTTCTCGTAACACCTCAGATATTTCGCCTACGGTTGCATACTTCTTTACACAATCGAGCATTGGTGTCATCAGATTGCGTCCAGCAGTGACATCGTTCCTCAGGCTGTCGAGAGCGATTTTTACCGCCGTATGATCTCTCTTTCGCCTGACACTCCTCGTTCTCGATATTTGCCTTTTCACCAACTTAGGCGGGACTCTGAGCGTAGCATATTTCCCGATTCTCTTTCCTTCGCCGAATATATTGACACCAATAACGTTTTTCTCGCCGCGCTCAACCGCTCTCTGAAACTCATACGCACTCTTGTGTATTTCCTTTTGTAAGTACCCGCTCTCTATAGCCCTCACTGAACCACCCAATTCCTCGATTTCGTCCAGATATTTGCCCACTTTGGACTCCAAGTCACTCGTGAGACCTTCTATATAGTATGAACCGCCAAGCGGATCAATGACCTTCGGAACATTGCTTTCGTAAGCTATTATTTGCTGGGTACGCAATGCCAATCGTACCGCATCTTCAGTTGGCAGCGATAGAGCTTCAACAAATGAGTTGGTATGAAGACTTTGAGTACCTCCCAAGACTGCTGCGAGCGCCTGAAATGCCACCCTGATGGCGTTATTGTTAGGTTCCTGCGCAGTGAGCGTAGAACCGGCGGTCTGAGTATGAAATCTAAGCATACATGATTTTTGATTCTTGGCTTTGAACTCCTCCTTCATGATCTTCGCCCAAATCCTTCTCGCGGCTCGGAATTTTGCTACTTCTTCAAAGAAATCATTGTGTGCGTTAAAGAAAAAAGATAGCCGTGGCGCAAACGTATCCACCAGAAGACGACCTTGTTCGATAACTGCGCGCACATAAGCCACTCCGTTCGCGAGTGTGAAGGCGACCTCTTGCGCCGCCGTGGCGCCAGCCTCTCTGATGTGATAGCCAGACACTGAAATCGTATTCCACTTAGGAAGATGCTTACTACAGTATGAAACTATATCGACCGTGATTTTCAACGAAGCCGCAGGTGGGTATATATATGCCCCCCGCGCAATATACTCCTTGAGCACATCATTCTGCACAGTTCCCTGCAAAACCTCTGGCGTTATACCCTTCTTCTCGGCGACGGCGATATACATGACCAGGAGAATCGCAGCTGTAGCATTGATGGTCATTGAAGTACTAACTTTGTGGAGCGGAATCCCATCGAACAGAATTTCCATATCTCTGATGGTATCGATCGCAACACCGGTCTTGCCCACCTCGCCTTCGGATAAGGGATGATCCGAATCGTAACCCATTTGCGTTGGTAGGTCGAAAGCCACGGAGAGTCCGGTCTGTCCATGGTCGAGCAGATACTTGTAGCGTCGGTTCGATTCTTCAGCAGTACCGAATCCGGCATACTGGCGCATCGTCCACAGCCTACCGGTATACATCGTCGGGTAGATCCCTCGAGTGAAGGGATATTCACCCGGATCACCCAAATCGCGGCTATAATCGAAATGCTTCAGATCTTTAGGGGAAAAGAACATCTCAAAGCAGTATCATTCGCCCGAGGCGAATTCGCAGTATCACCCCAATTGAAGCGGGATTCGCAGTATCGCCCCCTTTATAAGGCGGCTCGCAGTATCGCCAATGGCTCGCGTAATGCAGGCTCACGTGGAATACCTCCTTCTCTTACTCGGTTGCTTTCTGAGCGATTTGTCAAAAGCAATAAGCTTGTAGTACTCCTTCTCAACCAAAGAATCCACTTTTGCACAATCCTGCTGTGTTATGTATT
>DAOVAN010000094.1 GCA_030671005.1 Caldifarciminota bacterium | reverse complement strand
AACATTATCGATGAGGACAAATGATGGCGTTAAGATAACGGGTATACAGGTGGTGAGAAGTTGAACGCAACGTCGCTTAGCAGGCGCGTATGCGGTTCGCCAACGCTCACCCAAATTCCCTCCCTATCTGTGTTTATTGGGTTTATTGGGGTCAAATCTTCAATCTTCAACATTGACATTCACGATCAATTGAATACGATTGACGATGGTACGTCCTTTGAGGTGATGAAAAGAAATGAAGATGTGAAGGCACAATATGCTAACGCGGAAAAGAGTGTGCGTAGTTTAATTGAAGATTGAAGATTTGACCCCACGCGTCACGTTGACAAAGTAGCCATTTCTGAGTTTAGCAAAAAAGGGGCAGCTGTGGGCTGCCCCTTTTTATTGTAGATAGCGTTGGAGTTTTATGCGAGTGCTTTCCAGACTATATCGCTTAAGTTTTTGACTTGAATACTACCGTCGCCCTTTTCTTTCATAACAGCAGCTGCTTTTCTTAGGACCTGTTCGCACGTTGGACATGGGGTAATAAGGAGCGGCGCTCCTGTAGCAATTGCCTGCTTAATACGAAGGATAGCAATATCATCCGAGAGGTTCACATCTGACATCAGTATACCACCGCCCCCGCCGCAACAATGGGATGTTTTTCTGTTGCGTGGCATCTCAATGAGTTCTACGCCGAGTTTTTTCAGTATTTCTCGCGGTTCTTCGGTTATACCCATGACGCGTGAGAGGTCACAGGGGTCATGGTAAGTTGCCTTTAGGCCAAGATTCTTTTCAGGGAGATGTTCTAAGAAGAACTGGGTAATGTGTTTAACATCTTTTTTGTATTCTTCGTGTATAAAGGCCGCACAAGTAGGGCAGAGGGCTACGATTTCTTTTTCTGGGAAGATTTCCAAAAACTTTTTCTTGTGTTCTTCGAATTCCTTTCTGAATCCAAGCGCATATAGGGGATAACCACAGCATATTTCGTCTTTGATCAGTGGTTTTACCCCAAGTTTTTCAAGAATCTTGAGATGCATTTTTGTCTGATTAGGCCTGGCAAGATATTGACACCCTATGTATACAGGTATTTCACCTTTCTGCGCAGGTGCTTTTATCTCTGTGTCGCCAAAGATATTGCCGGTTTCCTTGACATTCTTTGCCATGCCTTTGTGTGTATCAGATGCAAAACCAGCCTCAACAATATCTGCTCGTGCTGCTGCAAGGACATCCACTACAGAAACATTGGCTGAGCATCGCTCAGAACAATCCCGACAATACGTACACTGGAATAATTTGTCTGCAATATACTGCGATGGTTCAAGATCGCCACTGACTACTCCAGAGGCAAGAATGATTTTTCCCCGCGCTGAGTCTGATTCCCAACCAGTAACCTTGAAGACAGGACATCCTTCAAAACAATAAGCACACCTTATGCAAACGTTTAATTCGTCGTTCCACTCTTTTAAGTGTTTCTTTGCCATGTTCTCTCCTATTCTACCGGATATCTTAATTCAGTTGCACTAACCCAATCATCGGGCGCATCTTGCATTTTGTGCGGATTCAATATATTATTAGGGTCAAATGCTTTCTTAACTGCTTTCAACAAAGCGAGAGAGTCTACCTTTTCTTTTTTCCATGCTGGTGCTTTCGAGAGTCCGATACCATGTTCAGCAGAGGTTGTTCCACCAACTGAGCGGACATATTCATAGACCTCTTCTACTGCCCGTTTTGCGCTTTCCCACTGTTCTTTCTTGGTGGGGTCCATTAATATCTTTGTATGCATACAGCCCGAACCACAGTGTCCGTAGGCAGTCATTACCACATTATTACGCTTGGCAATCTCATGGATTTTGCTCGCACACTCTGCCATTTTTGAATAGGGAACTGCCATGTCATCAGCCAGGGAAGTACATGATAATCCCTCTTTGTATCGTGATAATGCAGCAAACAATTTTTTCCTTCCAGCGAATAGTTTTGTTCTTTCCTTTAGATCGTAACTCAATTCAATGCCAAAGGCATTATGTTTTTCGCATATTTCTTTCATTAATTTCATTTCAGCATCTACAGCTTCTTTCACTTTTCCATCGGCTTCAAACATGATAATTGCCTCGACATCAGGTAGACCCATTTTAAGTGTTGTGTTTACGGCCGTAATGGCGATATTATCCATTAACTCAAGCATAGATGGCTGGGCGCCGCCTGCAATTATTTCAGATATTGATTCGCCAGCATCCTTAAGTTTGTTAAAACTAGCCCTACCAATACAGCGGAATTTTGGAATCGGTTTGAGTAACAATGTTGCTTCTACAATTATTCCGAGCGTACCTTCAGAACCAACCATGAGTCTATCGAGTTGGTACCCAGATGCTTCTACACGTGTGTTTGAGCCGAGGTTAACTAGATCGCCATTGGCAAGCACGACCTTCATTCCGAGAACAGAATCCCGTGTTGCCCCGTATTTCACAGATCGTATACCAGAGGCATTATTGGCGATTTCTCCACCAATCGTTGCGACCCTGCTTGATGCCGGTGCTGGAGGGTAAAACAGGCCATGCGGTTTGAGCGCTCTATTCAGATCGTCATCCACTACTCCTGGTTCAACTTTGCAGAGCACATCCTCGGGTCGTATCTCAAGAATACGGTTCATTTTCTTTAAATCCATCACAATCCCACCGTCAATCGGAACTGCCTGACCAGACATGCCAGACCCTGAACCTCGTGCTATAACAGGTATGAGTTCGGCGTTTGCATAACGCAATATTGCCTGCACCTGTTCTGTTGTCGTAGGTCTTACTACGACTGAAGCCAAGGCTTTATGTACAGACGAATCAGAACCGTAGACATATAGGTCAGCGATATCATTTTTAATATTATCTGTGCCGACAATATCTTGCAGTTGTTTGATGTTATCTTTGGTCATTGTCATTCAACCCCCTTACTATCGTGTTGGTATCTATGGAATACTTTTTAGTGACTATGATATTTTCTTGAGTATTCCTTCGGTTATCAAAACTTTGACTTAAATGGTTCTTTATGACTAGGTTATTTTATTACTCGCCACCCCGGCCTGCTTTGTCGACATGTCCCTGAATGAATTTCTTTAGAGCTTCGGGACCATGTGCGAGGTTCTTCAGTTCTACTTCAAGGTTAGACGGCTTGATCTTCATGATCCAACCAGCACCATAGGAATCGTTGTTGATCAGGCGACAGTCGCTTTCCAGCTCGCTGTTTACCTCCACGATTTCACCTGAGATGGGTGATACTAATTTGCCGACCCATTTCGATGATTGGATCTTACCACACGTCTCACCCTGACTCACGGAATCACCCTCAAACGGCAGATCGATGTAGGTTGTTTCGCCTGCTTGTTTTTGATAGAAATCATCCATGCCCACACGTACTGTTCCGTCGTCTTCCATTTTTACCCAGCTGTTTTCTTCATGATAATGCAAATCGTCAGGCATATTAAAGCCCTGGATTTCCATGTGACGCCTCCTTTTCAGTCAGCCTTAAATAAATAAAAGAATTCCTTAGGCTCTCATGGTACATCACCTTGCACAGATAACCATACACGTAGTTCACGTATGCTGTGCAGGTATGAAGCCCTTCTTTATGTTATTACGTAATCTATTATAGCGAATTTCTTGCGTAAGTCAATATTTTCTGTGGGTTTAGTCTGTTATAAGATTGTAGTTTACGACGAGTACGCTCTATCACATTTCTGTATACATGTGATATATCGACTCTTCGATTTCTTTAGGCAGTTCTGCCGCTTTGTATCGAGTGGATGGAACTCCTTTTTCCCATCTGCTGGCGTGGATGAACTTCTTGGGTCTGTGCACGAGACGCTTTCTGAGCTTGGGTACGGTAAGACTGGCATTCATAAGAAAGAGGATTCTTTCTTCTCCTTTTATGGAAATGGCTGTGTCGATTGCCTCTTGCAAGGTTTGAAATGGTCTGATGAAGACGCTTTCCAGTAATTCGTCATCAAGGCTCGTGACCGCCCACATCTGCGCCCAACGCGCTATCTCGGCCATTTTGGCTGCTTTGTGATAACCCAGCTTGAATTCCTTGTCGATTTTGTCCAGGGTCTCTTGAGGCGAACGGCAACTGCTCAGTAATTTGATGAAGGTATCACTTCCAACGCCCATGCGACATTTGGAAACGAGTATTAGAATGCCGTTATCATTTAGGGCAAACTTGCTATTATCCAATGCCTTCTGGGATTGATACAGATCGATGTCCATTGGATACGGCGCCACCGCGACGACTATATCTGCTTTTTCTTTTATTTCGACTGAAAAGACCTCGTGTGCTTTGTCTATTGCTGCTTTCAGTGATTCGGTGATGTCGCCTGCGGTCGCCGCGTAGATACGCTCGTTGCGGTCTAAAACTGTCATGATAGAAAAGACTTCTTTCTCCTTGATCGTCAGAATGGCATCTTCCATATCCTCATGTACCGGGTTTCCCTGGAGACTGAGTGCTTTGGCACTCGCTTTCAGTGCGAGTTTGTGGTTTTGTTCGATTGTGTTATATGCAGCGATGCCGGGCAGAAATGATTTTCTTCCGCCGGTATAGCCAGCAAAATAGTGCGGCTCGACAGATCCTATGATAACGATCTTGTGTGCGTCGACCGCCATTTTGTTAACATACATCTCCGTGCCGTTTTTCGATGTACCGAGATGAACCATATCCTCGTCTTTCTTGGAATCGTGGGCATATATCCTATCCTTGAGCGTTTCGTAGAGTTCACCGAATATTTCCAGGTATTCGTCTTCGGTTGGTGCGCGGTGCATACCTGTAGCAATGAGGAATTTAGTATTCTTGTCTTTTATCTTGGGGTAAATGATCTTCAGGATTTTGGCGGTCGGTGTTGGTCTTGTTGCGTCATTGACCAAAAATAGGATATCTTTGGCGTCACTCAAGAATTCGTCAAATTTGTCAGAAGAGATAGGGTTTGCCAGGGCTTGCCCGATGATCTGCTCTTCATTTCCGATCTTCACCTCATTGGGAAATACTATTTCGCCGATGTTCCGTTCTTCGATGTGAACGTTGACTGTCTCTCTGCCGTACGATATTCCTACTTTTAGCTTCATATGTCTGTGTTAGTCAACTTTGTGGGGGTTACTTAGATGATTCCCAGGTCCTCCAGTTTTTCTATCACTGTCCTGACTGCCGAAGCTGAAGTATGTAAGGCTTCTCTTTCTTCGGGGATGAGTTCGAGTTCTACGATCTTTTCAACGCCGTTCTTGCCTAACATTACTGGTACGCCGACGAATAGCCCTTCGATGCCATACTCGCCTTTCAAATAAGCAGAACACGGCAGAATACGTCTCTTGTCTCTGACTATGCATTCGACCATCTTGGCAACCGCAGCCGCCGGCGCATAATAGGCACTACCCGTCTTGAGATAACCAACAATTTCTGCTCCGCCCTTGCGAGTTCTTTCGATTATCTTGTCTATGTCATCTTTAGACATCAATTCCGTGATCGGAATACCTGCAACGGTTGAATATCTTGGCAATGGAACCATAGAATCACCATGACCACCTAGTACCATGGCCGTTGTGTCGATGACCGAAACGCCGAATTTTTGAGCGACAAAAGACCGGAACCTGATCGAATCGAGTATGCCGGCCATTCCAACAACCTTCTTTAGCGCAAACCCCGTGGTCTTCAACGCCAAATAAGCCATGACGTCGAGTGGGTTGGTAACCATGATGATTATGGAATTAGGTGCGTATGCCGCAACCTTTTCAGATACCGATTTTATGATCTTGGCATTGGTGTTCAGTAGGTCATCACGGGACATCCCGGGTCGTCTTGCGATGCCAGCAGTAATAACCACAACGTCTGACTCGACCATACAAGAGAAATCTGTAGAACCCCTTAGTTCAACATCGTAGCGTCGTATCGGTGCCGCTTCTTCGGCATCGAGTGCCTTACCTTCGGGAAGTCCTGCTACTACGTCAACAAGATAGATATCGGCAATTTTGTGTTCAGCTAAGTATAGTGCCACAGAGCTTCCAACGTTCCCTGCGCCAATAATGGTGACCTTTCTCATTTTATTACCTCCTCTTAGATTTCCAGGGTATCTACTGCGTTCTTTATGATTGCAACCGATTCCTCGAATTGATGTCGTTCCTCGATTGTGAGTTGAAGTTCGATTACCTTTTCCACTCCTTTAGCGCCGATTATTGCTGGTACACCGAGACTCAGATCTTTTACGTCATATTCGCCTTGTAAACATGCGGATACACATAGCACTCGTTTCGAATCTTTGATTATGGCTTCGACAATTTCCGCGAGTGCCGCGGCAGGTGCATAATGGGCTGTGGCCGTCTTAAGGTATGATAGAATTTCACTACCCGCTGCTCTGGTGCGCTTGAGCAAGTTGTCGATCTTTTCTTGAGGTAATAATTGTGTAATTGGTATGCCTTCGACACTAGCAT
>DAOVAN010000165.1 GCA_030671005.1 Caldifarciminota bacterium | reverse complement strand
ATTTGTGCGCCATGGACTTACCACATTTTGGACAGTGCCGCGTACGGCCCACATCAAATATTAGACTGAAATGGGGGCGTTTTTTCTCAGCTTCTGCCCGGATTAATGATGCAATACGTTCTACTTTTTCTGTGAATCCTTTTTCTTGTCGAACGAATATGCGCGGCAGCTTACCTTGCTCGGCAAGAATTCCGTCACAGTAAGCGCAACGCCATAGGTATAGCCCTTCGTATTCTTGGGGTATCAACCATTCTCGACACGTCGGGCAAATGCGCCGGATTTTCCACATGGGTTCGTCTCTTTTTTGGAAGAAATAACTGAGCGCAGGGATTTCGCTCGCCTTGAATGTTTCTTCCTGTCCCGCTAACTTCATAGTCGTCTTTGGCTCAAGCCATTCGAGTGTTTGTAACTGTAATAGTGTGAACGGGCCATGCCATTCCTTGTTGTGACGGGCCATGAATCGTATACCGATCTTCACCGGTTCAGATAATATTCTTGTGCGGCGTTCTCGGTCTATTTTTTGGGCGATTGTGTCGAGATCGGCGTGCCCTAAATCGAGGATGGCCTGAAGTCGCTTCGCGAGTGGGGGATGGGTGGAGAACATGGTGGCGGTCATACCTTCTTTCTCGTCCAGTTTGCTGTACTGCGGGTTCAAGATGAATATGGGTCTGACGTGTTCACCCGCGGATCCTGCCCCACGCCAGTGCGTACCAATACGGTATAGGGCACTTGCCAGGCTCAGCGGGTTACGTGTTAGGCGGATAGCGGCTGCATCAGCGCGGTATTCTCTTTCCCGGGAGATAAACATGTTTAGCAGCTGGCTGCATAGGTCGATGAAGAAAAGCAGGATGAATATCGGAATCGAGAGAAACCCGATGGCAATATCATCTTTATGCGATTCCTTCTCGAAAAGCGGCGAGCTGCTCGGCTCACGACTACTCATCATTTTTGTGAGTTGTGCCAGTGCTTCGCTATACATACCAAAGAGCGAGCAGGTGATCGTTGTTTCCAAGCTGTCATTAGATATGATGTGTGCTATTTCATGGGCGGTCACTGCTTGCAGTTCTTCGCGCGTGGCGCGGGATAGAAGCCCTTCGGTAATACCGACAACCTTTCGTCCCTGCAAATCAGCAAGCGCAAAGGCGTTCATGGCGCCGGTCGGTATGATGTATCGCTCGACAGGTATGCCACCGGCCGCAGTTGCAATTTCATCGACGATGTTGTTAAATACATTATGATACCTATCATGCTTATCTGGTTGTCTTGCATTTAGAAGTCTGAGTAATCTCGGCACAACATCACGGTTTGAAAAATACCAGTGCAGAATCGCCGCGATAAGTGCGATGATGAGTATGTATAGCGTGTCCCATCCGAATACGTGGAATTGTGCTCCAGGTACAGTCAGGGAGCGCCTGAAATTGAAAATCATCTTGATTATTGTTGCGATGATGAATACAGAAAAGAAATATAGAGTAACCAGAGACCCGAAGAGGATATATATGCGCCATGTCCTTTGCTTCTCAATATCCCAGAATGTTACTTTTCTTGTTGATATCACACAGAAGTTTACTGTAATTCATTTTTTTGTCAAGAACCAAACCCTGGTAAGTATTGTACGGTTTCGAAACACGATACGTTTATGGAAACATGGTATCGATAAGCGAACGCCGATAACCAAATCACAAATTTCAAACAACAAACTCCAAATAAATTCCAAATCGCAAAATTCAAATACAAAAACCTTTCAAAATCGGAGTCTACAAATGTAAAAGAAGGATGCGAACAACATTTCAGTGTTAAATTCGCGCCACGATACCGTTCAGGCATCAACTAGCTGTAGGTCATTTGTCTGTTGTGGGTTTGGGACGCAGGACGTTACCGCTATACGAAACGGGCTTCGTTACCCACGAACGTAAGACGATGTGCGATTATTTTCTCTCCAAATATGCCTTAGTGAATATCCTTTCGGGAATTTTGACATCGAGCTCAACGTCTTCGAGGACAAGCTCGGTATATGTGTCCTTGCGTATTTTGTTTACCATTCTTATTGATGTTGGATAGTTATAGCGACCAATGCGCTCAAATTCGCTGATAAATACTTCCTTCAGCAACTTACCGCTCTTCGCATACAATTCGACCTTAACCGAGATATACATATTCTTATCCACCCACATCTTTCTGGAGTAGTAGGTGACTTCAGGGATCTTGGCGGTCAGCTCCAAGACAAAGCACTCTTTTTCATCGATGATCTCAGTGCCGACCAGTTCAATATCATAGAGTTTCTGTAGTCTTTCGTTTTCGACGATGTCATCATAGGAAAAGTCACTACCCATCATACTCTGCCGCAGCATATGTCCGGCAATCTTCGTTGCTCTTTCGACTGCAGGAAGGTACATCCACATTTCGTCCTCGATTTTCAAGAATCGGGTACCTTTGTCCCGGGCTGGGTAGACGAATTCCATGTAGGCTCGCTCTTTACCCTCGGTATAGCCGGTGAATCTCTTTTCGCGTATTGTGCCGCCCAAACTGATAATCATTGTTGCTTTGTAGTTTGCCGATGTGACGACCGTGTTGTCGTCAACCTTATCGATTATTTCTGTACCGGTCTGCGCGTATGTAGGTACGTTAAAGATGATCATAGTAATTGCGATTGACGTGATTGTCTTCATATTGTTTTCAGCGCTTTTGCTGGGTTTATCTTGATTGCTCGGCTTATCGGCAGCAAAGCGACGATCACCGTAATCAACAAGCCGAGTATAAATGCCGTCAAAATGATAAATGGTGTAGGCGCAAAGTAGATTGTCGGTCCGAATGGCATATCTGCCGAGGTGGTTGATGAGATCGCACTCATGTCTAGTCCCTGGTATTTCAACCAGTAGCTCACAATAGCACCTAGCGCAGACCCCAGAGCGCTTCCGATGAGCCCGATTATACCTGCCTCGATGGTAAGGAGACCTACGATCGAAAGGTTGTTCAATCCTAAAGCCTTCATCATGCCGATCTCTTTTGTCCTTTCGAATACGATCATTAGCATGGTGTTTGCAATTGCTGAACAGGCAACAAGCAAGATTACTAAATAGAATATCGAATAAATAATGGTTGCTGTGTTGATGTAACGTAATACAGGGTTATATTGAAAGGGAATCACCGAGTAATCAGGCCCCAGTCGTATAGAGCCAGTAATCGCTATTGAGTTATCAGGTTGCTCAAGAAGAATGACGAATTCCGTTGCTCTGCCCTCAAGGTCGAGGAGGATCTGGCCAACATCAAGGGGAATGTAGAATAGGCTGCGATCCATGCCTCCGATGCCGGTTTGGAATATGCCCTTGACCAAGAGATTCATGCCAGTTGGTGAATCATATGCGGTTCGTGTAATAATGGTAAGCGTATCGCCAACC
>DAOVAN010000009.1 GCA_030671005.1 Caldifarciminota bacterium | reverse complement strand
GTTTTGGTCATGGTGTCGGTATGTGTCAATACGGTGCCATCGAGATGGCGAACCGAAGGAAAAGCTACCGTCAGATATTGTCCCACTACTACCGCAACACACGATTGAAAAGAATCCGCTGATTTGGGGTCAGGTCTCTACATTGAACATAAGACACAGCGAACTCCGAGCGCCGTACTGCGTAGGCAGCGAGATTGCCACGCTCTCCGCCGGAGGCGGATTCGCTCGCAATGACGCTGTACGTCGGAATGGCCAGAATGATTTTGAATTTCCGCAAAAGCGGGGGTAGAGACCTGACCCCAAGGGCCCCCAAAATTGGGGGTTGACAAAATACAAATTATTGCTATAATTACTTAGACTTAAGTCTAATGGGTGTTGGCTCGAACCCGGGGTAACCAAAGAAAAGGAGAGCGATATGATTTCTGCACGTAAGGCTTATGCCATAGGTCAAATCTTGAAGAAAGCAAATGATTTGGAGATCAAAGGGCAGATACGGGAAGCAATCGATGAGGTGGTGAAGGCGGTCAACGTTAATCCCGAAGACGGTAACCTCTACAACCGTATGGGAGACCTCTACCTCAAGCTCGACAAAAAGGACGAATCCATCGAGAATTTCAGAAAGGGTGTAGAGGCTTTTCGAAGAGACAACTTTCCGCGTAATGCCCTTGCTTTGAGCAAAAAGATACTAAGGCATGAACCTAATGGGTTTGACATGTATTATACAATCGCCGACCTGCTCGTCGAACTCGATGAGAAGCCGGATGCTGCCAAATACATGTTTGAGTATATCGAAAAACAAGCCAAACAGGAGAAAGAAGAAGAAGCACTGAATGCTATCGATTATCTTAAGAGCCTCGAAATAAGGGATGAGAGAATTCAAGAGCGTATAACAGATTGCTACAAGATGATTCACAAAGGTGATGGCGAAGGTAAGTCAAAGAAGGAGGCAGGGTCCAAGAAGACCAAATCGGAAGAAGCAACGGTGGCTGCGACAGTGGAGCGTGAACCAACAATAATGCGACCGCACGTCGACAAGAGTAAAGATAAAAGAATCGAGAAACTCCTTCATGAATTCAACGGGGCTAGTGCGCTCAGGAAGGATATCGGTCAACTCGATGAAGCGGTCAAGGAAGTAGAGAGTGCGGTCGTTGAATTGAGAAAGGCGATCCGTCTGGACGAAGTTGTTATTGCACTGGATAAATCATTGAGCGCTTTATCTGGAGAACAGAAAAAGGCGATCGAAATGTTGCAGGAATCGGTAGTCGACAATTTGGATTGTCTTCAGAAATCGATAAAAGAGCTGTACCTGGATTCTGGTAAGAGCATGGACGAACTGCAAGTAATGCTCGACAAATTGAGTAAAGCGCTAACGAGCCTCAGCAAGAATCAGGCAAGCATTGCACAGGAACTCAATAGCAATCTCTCCAAGTTAGGCAGGGGTTTTAATACAACGACCGAGAACTCACTTAAGGTGGTGAAATCAATACTGGCAAACTACAAGCGGGCGACCGATGAAATGTGCCTTCGCCTGGAAGAAACAAAGGATACCAACGATAAACTGGTTGGTGCTAATGATACATTGGTGAACGTGACCGGTGACATGAAACAAGAACTCAGTGCGATGGGCGAGTCATTATCTCAATTCGTAGCGGCCCAGGATACGAGGGAGAAGAAACGAGACCGTTATGTTATGATCATTCTTATCATCATTTCGGCAATCTGTGGTCTGTTTGTTGTCTCACTCATTTTCAAATAACTGATCGACACGTTTTTCAGAGTCAGTAGTTGGCCAGATAAATAGCAGGTCTTTATTATCTCGGAACGGCTCTGTGTTTACGTGGTGTTATCTTCCTTAGCCCGCATGCTGAGATACGCGTATATAAAATCATCAAGCTCACCGTCCATGACCTTATCAACCTGTGAGGTCTCACAGGTTGTACGGTGGTCCTTCACGAGTTTGTAGGGATGGAATATATACGAGCGTATTTGGTGGCCCCAGGCGATATCGGTTTTCTGCTTGTTGAGTTCTTTCAGTTTCTCGTCTTCTTGTTTTTTGTAATAATCATATAGACGGGATTTTAGAATCTTCATGGCATTGGTCTTGTTCTGAAATTGCGAACGCTCGTTCTGACACTGCACGGTGATTCCAGTAGGGATATGGGTGATGCGTACGGCCGAAGAGACTTTGTTTACATTCTGCCCGCCGTGACCGCCGGCTCGGTATGTGTCGATGCGTAAATCATCTTCATTGATCTCAAAACTGATATCTTCTACCTCTGGATACACGAAAACCGAGGCGAAGGAGGTGTGGCGTCGTGCGTTTGCGTCAAACGGTGATATCCGTACTAATCGGTGTATGCCGACCTCTGCTTTTAAGAGGCCATATGCATATTTGCCTACCACTTCGATGGTTGCATCTTTAATTCCGGCGACCTCGCCGGGCAACAGATTGAGCATGCGATACTTGAAGTTCTTGATTTCCAGCCAGCGTAGGTACATCCTGTATAGGAGTTCGGCCCAGTCACACGACTCGGTGCCTCCTGCTCCAGGGTGAATTGTAAGAATGCAGTTCTTGGTGTCATCCTCTTTGCCTAAGAGCAGGTTCAGCTCCAGTTCTCTGATCTTTTTTTCAGTTTTCCTCGCCTCATTAGTGGCCTCGACCAGCATCTTGTCATCGAGCTCAGGGAGGGCGATCAGATCGTTGAGCAGTTCGATATCGGCATCTATTTCCTGGCTTGCCTGAAGCCAGAACTGCTTTTCGTTTATTTCCGACATTACTTTCTGTGCTTGGACTTTGTCAGACCAGAACTCTGGCGCGGAGGTTTTACTCTGTAGTTGTTTTAATTCCTTCTGGAGCTTCTGAAGGTCAAAGATGCTCCTTCAGATTGTCGAACCGTGTTTTTAGGGTTCTTAATTCATCAATGGTAATGTTATTTGCGTCGACGGATTTTTTCACGGCCTACTCCTTCTTCTTGCGTCCTTGAGCCGTTGTCTCTTTCTTAGCGTATCTCTTTTTGAATTTCTCTACCCTACCTGCTGAATCGACGATCTTCTGTCGACCGGTAAAAAATGGATGACACTTTGAGCAAAGGTCAACACTAATCTTCTCCACGGTCGCTCGTGTTTCAACTCGATTGCCACAGGCACAGGTGACTATACAGGGAACATATTTCGGATGTATTTTTTTCTTCATCGTACGTCTCCTTATTTATCGGTACTCATCGATTCGAGGAAATCCTTATTGTTCTTTGTACGAGCCATCTTTTCGGTGAGGAATTCCATCTGTTCAATGGTATTCATTTCGGAGAGTAATTTACGCATGATCCAGAGACGGTTCAGTTCGAATTCAGTCAGGAGCAGTTCCTCTTTTCTGGTGCCCGATTTGTACAGATCGATGGCCGGAAAGATCCTCCGGTCCTGAAGCCGTCGGTCAAGGATCAGCTCGAGATTACCAGTGCCTTTGAACTCTTCGAAGATTACTTCATCCATTCTGGACCCGGTGTCGATCAGAGCGGTTGCAATTATTGTTAAGCTACCGCCTTCTTCGATGTTTCTGGCTGCTCCGAAGAATTTTTTTGGTTTTTGCAGAGCCGTGGAATCTAAACCACCGGACAGCGTCTTGCCTGAGTGTGGTACCACGGCATTATGGGCGCGCGCTAAGCGGGTCAAGCTGTCCAAGAGTATCACGACATCTTTTTTCGTCTCGACCAGACGCTTGGCTCTTGCAAGAATGATTTGGCCTACTTCGGTATGACGCTCGGGTGTTTCATCAAATGTTGATGATACCACCTCTGCATCGACTGAGCGTTCGAAATCAGTTACCTCCTCAGGCCTTTCATCAATGAGTAGCACTATGAGATATATTTCCGGATGATTCGTGGTTATCGCATTGGCTATTTTCTGCAGAATGATGGTCTTACCGGCCCGGGGCGGCGATACGATTAGTGCACGTTGCCCTTTGCCAATCGGTATGAAGAGATCGACGATACGCATGGAGCGATCGTTCTTCTTATCAATTTCCAAATGGATGCGTTCATGAGGATAAAGCGGCGTCAGGTTGTCGAAGAGTACGCGTTCATGAAAATCAGATAGCGGGATGCCGTTTATGTGGTCAATCTTTATCATCGCAAAGTAACGTTCGCCCTCACGTGGCGGTCTGGCAAGACCCTTGATATGATCACCAACCTTCAGATTGAATTTCCGGATTTGCGATATCGACAAATATATATCATCCTGGCTCTGCAAATAGTTATAGTTTGGTGACCTGAGAAATCCGTATCCTTCAGAATGTATCTGCAGGACCCCTTCAACAGGGACAAGCTCGGAACGCTTGGTCTCGGCTTCGATTATCGCATGTATCAGGTCATGTTTCTTGAGATCGGTGAAACTTGCTAGAGCCAAGTCTTTTGCAATAGCATGTAGTTCTGTCACCTTTTTCTTTTTTAATTCATCTATTTCCATTAATCACCTTCCATGTGTGGTCAATTTAAGTATCGATATTTTGCTAAAATGTGGTCCAAAACTCTTCAATTATGGCCTATGGGCGATTTAAATTGAGAACCAAGCTTACTCTATGGTATCATTCAGGATCACTATTTAAACTAAGAGATTATAATTATATTTTGTGATTTGTCAATACCGAATTTAAAGACTCAACATCCGTTCTATTGATTTCAGGGCTTGGACACGTATCTTCTCCTCGACCTCTATTTTGAATTCCATTCTTTCCAAGGACCAGAGGATTTTCTCAATGGTGGTTAGTTTCATGTTGGGGCATATTGCACTTGGGCTGCCCGGGATGAATTCCTTGGTCGGATTCTCCTTTTTCAGCCGGTGCAGCATGCCCAATTCAGTGCAGATAATGAACTCTTTGGCATCGCTTTCCTGGGCATAGCTGATCATCTGGGATGTCGAACATATTTTGTCAGCGATTTCTTGTACATCGAGGCGGCATTCTGGATGGGCAACGATTCTGGCATCGGGGTGTTTGACCTTCAGTTTCGAGAGATCCTCCTTTGAAAAGACCATGTGAGTTGGACAGTAGCCAGGCCAGAAATGGAATTTCTTTTTGGCCAGCTGGTTAGCTATGTAAGATCCAAGATATTTGTCAGGAATGAACAGGATTTCGTTTTGTTTCAATGATTGTGCGACCTTGATGCCGTTTGCCGAGGTGCAACAGATGTCTGACAGCGCCTTGACATCAGCATTTGAATTGACATAGCACATGACCCCAGCATCCGGATGCGTCCCTTTTTCTGTCCGGAGTTGTTGCGGGGATATCATGTTGGCCATTGGACATCCGGCATGGAGATCAGGTATCAATACGGTCTTGTCCGGGTTCAGCATCTTGGTGATTTCGGCCATGAAATATACGCCGCAGAACAATATTATTTCTTGAGCTATGCGTTGTGATATTCTGGCGAGTTCCAGGGAATCACCCACATAGTCTGCGATATCTTGAATCTCAGGTAACTGATAATTATGGGCTAAGATTATCGCATTCTTTTTTTCTTTGAGCGCTCTTATCTGTTGGGTGATGTCTTGCATTAAACTAATCGATAATGGCAGAGGCAGTGAGTATATAGCTCATAGGGTTTACCGAACTATGGGCCACACGAATTTCGTAATGGAGATGTGGCCCCGTAGATCTCCCAGTATTACCCACGTAGGCGATGACATCACCGCGCTTCACCCGCATGCCGGCATTGACCCTGATTCTCTGGCAATGACCGTATAGGGTGGTGAAGCCATAGCCATGATCAATCTCTACGGATAGGCCAAATCCATTCTTGTTGCCGGCGTATCTGACCGTACCATCTGCAGGAGCAATAACGGGCGTGCCAGTCGGTGCGGCGATATCCAAACCTTCATGCATCTTCACCTGACCCGTAAACGGATCGATGTGATATCCGAATCCTCTGATGAGCCATCCTTGTACTGGCATGATCGATGGAGTATGGTTTCTGAGGTATGCTTTATCTCTTAAGTGAGTGATCAACTCATCAAAACTCGACTTCTGCAGCCGTGCTCGACCGACAAGGTTGTCCAGAGTTTCGGACAAAGCAGTCAGTCCTCTCTTTACATATGATGATAAGTCTTCTTGTTCAAAGGTTGGTGTATAGCCACCGATGCCCATGTCGCGTAATTCCTCATTGATGGGTTTCAACGGTGCATAACTACGCAGCTTCTTGTCGTATATTTCTAGACTGTCGAGCAGGATCTCTAGACCGGTGATTTCCCCTTCGATTCTTACTATTTCATTTCTTACGACTCGATTCTCATTCTCCACTTGAGATAGTCGGCTGCGGTCGACTTCTTTCTTCGCAAAATTAGTTAGATTGTAGAAAAAAGAGACGATGATCACCGCACAGGTAACTAGACCCAAGACAATGTATGCCAGTTTGATACGCAGATTTCTTGTCTTGTTTCCCTTGCCCGATATGACGATGATATCCACTCGTTTTCTCCGTTGCTATTATACTGAACCCGGGGTGCAAGTCAAGTGCATGTCACTCACCTCTTTTTCATCGGTATTTCGATGCCTTTTTCTTTAGCAAACCTGATTGCGTCTTCGTACCCGGCATCATAGTGGCGGGCAATACCGATACCCGGGTCATTGGTTAGCACCCGGGCGATGCGTTCATCCATCTCCTTGGTTCCATCGCACACGAGCACTTGGCCGGCGTGAATGGAATAGCCGATACCGACGCCGCCGCCGTGATGGACCGAGACCCAGGAAGCACCAGATGCGGTGTTGAGGAGCCCATTCAATATTGGCCAGTCAGCGATGGCATCTGAGCCGTCGATCATACCTTCGGTCTCGCGATATGGTGATGCAACCGAACCGGTATCCAGATGGTCCCGACCGATTACAATGGGTGCCTCAATTTTTCCCTGTCTGACCAGGTGATTCATTTCCACGCCGAGCTTGTCTCGCTCACCGTAACCGAGCCACATAATACGGGCGGGGAGGCCCTGAAAAGGTATCTTCTTCTGCGCCAATCGTATCCATCGACGGATCGATGAGTCGTCGCCGAACATTCTCAATACTACCTCGTCAAGAAGGTGAATGTCCTTTTCCTCGCCGGAAAGTGCTGCCCAGCGAAATGGTCCACGACCACGGCAGAATAGCGGTCTGATGTATTCGGGCACGAAACCGGGGATAGCAAATGGATTATCGACCCCAGCTTTTTTTGCCTGGCCACGAATGTTGTTGCCGTAGTCGAATGCGATCGCTCCCTTCTTTTGCATCTCGAGCATTGCTGCCATTTGCGTGGCGATCGACTCGAGAGCACGCTTCTTGTACTCTTCGGGGTTTGTACTACGCAGGGCGATGGCATCATCCAGACTCATGCCACCAGGAACATAACCGTTCAATTCATCATGGGCTGAGGTCTGATCGGTCAAGATATCGGGTATGATGCCGCGCCTCAAGAGTTCAGGCTCGACTTCCGAGGTGTTACCGACAAGACCCACAGATAGCGCTCTCTTCTTCTGCACCGCATCAAAGACAAGCTCTAGTGCCTCATCAAGGCTGTGGACCATCACATCACAGAAGCCCTGATCAATGCGCTTCTGTATGCGCGCGGGATCCACTTCGATATCGAGAATTACGCCTTCATTCATGGTTACGGATAAGGGTTGAGCTCCGCTCATGCCGCCCATGCCTCCGGTCAATACCCATTTCCCGCTTAGTGAACCTCCAAAGTGTTTGCGCGCGCAAGCCCCGAATGTCTCGTACGTACCCTGAATAATACCCTGGGTGCCGATATATATCCATGAGCCAGCCGTCATCTGCCCGTACATGATTAGACCTAATGCTTCGAGTTTTCGGAAGTAATCCCAGTTCGCCCAGTTAGGTACCAAGAGCGAGTTGGCAATCAGCACCCGGGGTGCATGCTTAAAGGTCTTGAATATGCCAACCGGCTTGCCTGACTGGACAAGTAGTGTCTCATCATTTTCGAGTTTCTTGAGCGAATTGACTATTGCATTGTAGCACGCCCAGTTTCGGGCCGCTTTGCCGCTGCCGCCATAAATGATCAGTTCTTCTGGTTTCTCTGCGACATCGGGATCCAGGTTGTTTTGGAGCATTCTCAGAGCCGCCTCTTGTTGCCAGCTCTTGCACGATAGTTTCGTGCCGCGGGGCGCGGATACTGGTTTGTAGGCAAATTCCTTCATGGTCTTGGTTTCCTTCATGAGGCCTCCTCGATTATTCTAAGTGAAAAAATGAGTTTGTCAAGCTGAGCAATTGTCACCAAGTTCTGACACAGATGCCCTGTGTAAGGTTTTTCATAATGTATGAGCGCGGACAGGAGTGTAAAGAGTAGGTGTTATTGACTCGACTTGCAAAATATGTATAATACGCAGGATGAAGAGAGTATATCATGTTGCATTTTTAATCTTTTTGACCTGCGGGCTAACGCCCGAGGTAAAGGCTAAGAATATTCTTGACAATTGTATGGAAGATTCATCGACTGTAGTACGAATTAAGGCCGCTCGTAGTCTGGGTATGATTGGCGATGCGCGTGGCCGTGAAGTGCTGATCCAGATATTGCAGGATGATGACTCAGACGTGCAAACCGCAGCACTCAATGCTCTCCATGATGTGGGCAAAACAGCATTGGATTCAATGATCAGTGATTTGTGCAGTGACGAGAGTCCGTCGGTCCGTGAAGCGGCATACCGTGTCGTCGCGGCGATGGATGATGCACGAGCGAAAGATGTGCTCATAGCGGGGTTGCGTGACGAGTCGACGCGGGTAAGGGGAGTAGTTTACTTCGGACTGGCCAAGTTCGGGGAGCGCGATATCTTGCAGCAGGGCTTACGCGATCCTGATCCTGTGGTCCGCATCGTAGCGGCAAGAGCATTGGGTGATTTGGGTTTGGCTGGTATGGCGGATCTAGTCAAGAACGAACTGAAGAAATACACCCCCGAGGTGTGGGGTACAGGTATCATTGCCCTGGCCCAATTGGGAGATACGTCTTCCATCCCGCTGCTTAAGGCATTGCTACAAGAAGGTGTTGGTGACCTGAGTATCGATGCTGCCGAGGCATTACTGATTCTCGATGATAAATCAGGTGTTGAAGTTCTGATGTCTGCTCTACAATCGAGGGATCCGTTTATCCGGATTCATGCCGTGCAGGTGTTGAAGAAGCACGGCGTCCCGGAACTGCATGATCAATTGGTAACGGCGACCCGTGATGAGTATGTCAGTGTTGCGGTCCTGGCGGTTGAGGCGCTGGCCGTGCATAACCCAGGGGAGAACAAGAAACTCTTTATTGAACTCATGGATGTATCGCATCCCCTGATGCGTATCGCGGCAGCTGCGGCCTATCTGAGAAGTTGAGATGGCGCTCACATTATATAACACCCTTACTAGAAAACAGGAGGAATTTAAGGCGCTGGGCGATGAGGTTCGTATATATACGTGCGGCCTGACTGTGCAGAGTGAGCCTCACGTTGGTCACATTCGTGCCGCCTTGGTTAGGGACATATTGATGCGCTGGCTTGGGTATCTAGGCTACAAGGTTATGGCATTGGAGAACTTCACCGACGTCGATGACAAGATAATCGAGAAACAGAAAGAACTGGGGTTAGATTGGCGTATGATCGCCCAAAAACATATCGATACCTATCTTTGGGCATGCGACAAGCTGCATATACAGCGGGCAGCCTTCTACCCCAGGGCATCGCAACATATCGAAGAGATCATCGAGCTTGTCGAGAAATTGATCCAGAAAGGCTTTGCATACGAAAAAGAGGGGGATGTGTACTTTCGGGTAAGAAAATTCCCAGACTATGGCAGGCTCTCGAAGAAGAGCATTGACGATCTGATGGCCGGCGCAAGAATTGAACCGGCCGAAGCAAAGGATGATCCGTTGGATTTTGCCTTGTGGAAGGCGGCAAAACCGGGTGAGCCTTACTGGCTCAGTCCCTGGGGTAAGGGGAGACCGGGCTGGCATATCGAATGCTCTGCAATGTCAATGCGCTACCTGGGAGAAACGTTTGATATACACACCGGTGGGGAAGACCTGGTGTTTCCTCATCATGAGAATGAGATTGCCCAATCAATAGCCGCGACCGGTAAACCATTTGCCAGGTATTGGTTGCACAACGGCTGGGTAACACTCACTGGCGAGAAGATGTCAAAATCGACCGGTCACTATTCTCCGATAAGAGAGGTGCTCGAGAATTATTCACCGAATGTGGTTCGGCTCTTCATGCTCAAGACTCATTACCGGAAACAACTGGAGTATGCTCAGGCAAGACTCGATGAGGCACGAGCAGCCTATGCTACTATAAGAACATTTCTTGATCGCTACGGCGAGATCCCGGCAGTACCAAAGCCATTAATGCTCGAGGAGTTTACTTCAGCTATGGACGATGATTTGAACACCTCAAAGGCGTTGGGAGTGATTTACGAGCTGATTAACAAGGGCTACCAAACTGATGATACGAAATGCGCAGCCAGCGTGGTGAGTTACTGTTCGCTTCTGGGATTTGATATCGGTACAAAGAAAGATGAATCCGATGAGTCTATTGAGGTGCTGACGAAAATAATCGTTGAAGTGAAGAATAAGTTACAGAAAGATAAGAGAGATGACATGGTAGGTGCTATCGAACATGATGAAAGTGCTATACTCGAAGGTCTCAGGAAAAAGAGTGCGCTAAATCCCAGACTGATAGGGTTGCTGTTGGATATTAGGAACAGATTCCGCAAAGAGAGCAATTACGGATTTGCGGACTACATCAGAAACCGTCTCCTGGAGCATGAAATAATCGTCGATGACCAGGGGTTGGACAAGAGTACATATCACGTAGAGGTGAAATGATACAAGCGACGCAACTCAGAAAGGGCATGGTGGTTAAACTGGATGAGATTCCACATATCGTACTGGGTATAACACACATAACGCCGGGTAATAAGAGGGGAATGATCATCTGCAGTTTGAGAAATCTAAAGACTGGGTTGTCTAAGGAGAAGAGGTTTCGTTCCGGCGACCGGATTGAGGAAGCAGATATTGAAGAGATCGAGATGGAGTATCTATATTCTACGGACGGTGAGTTCAATTTTATGAACTCGGAGAGTTATGAGCAAATTGCGCTTGGCCAGGAGATTATTGCTGACGCGGTGAAATTTCTCAAGCCGAATATTCATGTGAAAGTAGAGTTCTATGAAGATAAGCCCTTCGGGATTGTGCTCCCTAAGTATGTAAGTCTGAAAGTAACGGAAACTCAGGCATACATGAAAGATGCAACTGCCCAGGCGCGATCCAAGCCAGCCAGGCTGGAAGGTGGACACATCTGTCAGGTCCCGCCATTCGTTGCGGTTGGCGATATAGTCAAAATCAAGACTGACACGGGTGAGTATGTTGAAAGGGTGTAGCGCGTGATTCTCACGATAGCGTGTGTGCGGTAAAGGAGGAAACGTGGCCGATGAGTTACATGAGGAGATAAAAAGAGCCGCCGATAAGATCCCAGGCTGTCGGTATGTGAGCCTTGTAGGTTACGATGGTATTCCGGTTGCCCAGCACATCATCGATGTAGATTATGACGTGAATGCTTATGATGCTGAGATATCTTCGATCATGCTGGCGACACAAGAGGTGAAGGACAATCTGGAACTGAGTGATGAACGTGAGCTCATCTGGCTTACCAAGGAATCGTTCTTCATTATCCACCCGGTCGGGGCTGACTATTTTGTCTATGCCTGTCTCAAGGCCGCAGGATCAAATCCGGGCGCGGCGCGGATTGCCTTGAACAAAACGAGGGAGATAGTTCACAAACTTATCTATCACGAGGCTTAGTTACACTGAGCCGTACTTTTTTGGGTCCTAATCACTACATAAACACGTAAGTCCCCAGTCTTAGCAGCTGACTACAAATACTGTCACCATTTCACGATGGCATTGTGTAGTATGCCTAGTTCGTTTCTCTCGGGTTATGTTGTGTAGTATAGGAGGATTCAGTTAGAAAGATAGCTCGTCATGTCTTGTTGTCGATCGTGGTCGGGATATTCCTACAGGCACTCTTCGATGTCTCGTTACTTTTCTTCATTCCTGTATTTTTAATCTTTACTCTACTATCTTTGTGGAAAAGACGGTTCATATATGTGCTTATCATTTTGCTATCTGCCGTCAATATGGATTTACAGCGGCCGACAAATGCGGGTTTTGGCGAAAGAGATCTATTGCATTCTGGTGTCGTTGTCGGTGAGGACCAGCGCGAGCACCACGCGAAATTGCTTATCTATATCGACAGACTGCTGATCGATGACGACACGATAGGCTATGATGCGGCGGTCGAATACTATGCCTATGGACGTGATGTGTTCCTCGGCAAGAGACTGTATATAAAGGGGAAAGTCAGACCATCTAGGTTCGCACATCGGCCGAATGTCTTGTCCGGGCATATTGTTGCATCCGGCGTCGTTGATCACCCTTTCGGTTTTGTCTTCCATCCAATACGCAAGTTTATCGACAGAATATTAGGGGAATCATTCAGGGATGACCACTATAGGATAGCCAGTGGACTAACCTTGGGTGGCAGCGGGCGGCTTGGGCGAGAATTGAGGACGGTATTCAGTCGTGCGGGTATTCTCCACATCTTGGCGGTTTCTGGTTTGCACGTCGGCTTTGTTGCTGTGTTTCTTGGTTTTCTGCTGCTGTTCATTCCGATCGATTATCGGCTGAAGGCTTTTGTTATAATGGGCGGACTATTTTTGTATGCGGGCGTGACTGGGTTTCGGCCTAGTGTCTGTAGAGCTACGTTCATGGCCGCTCTGTTAGGTCTCGCAATGGTTTTGCAGAGAAATGTTGACCATATACATATCATAAACATCACTGCGATTGCTTTTCTGATTGCCAGTCCGCTCTTGATATTTGATCTCAGCGCACAACTCTCATTTGTTGCCGTCTACGGAATTCTGTATTTGTATCCAAAAATCGAGGCAAGATTCATTGCACGGGTACATTCCCGTTTACTTAAAATTCTGCTTGTTCCAATGGCGGTTTCTTTTTCTGCTCAGATTTTTGTGGCACCGTTCGTTATCTACTATTTTCATCGTTTGCCAATGTATGCGGTTTTTACTAACGTAGTAATAATACCGATTGCTTCGATAATCATCTTCTTGCTTTTTTTGTCTTTCTCCGCCGGCTCTCTCTGTTTTGCACTGGTCAAGATTATCGCGCTGCCTGTTAGCTTGTTGATCACGGTACTCATTGCACTTTCAAGATTCTTTGCCAGTATGCCTTTCTCGTCGATTGATTTAACAGTCTCGCCGCTTATCACTTTTCCATGCTACTTGCTGGTTTGGGCAAAGGCGAGGAAGGTGGTAATCTGGTTAATAGTAGCAATCATGTTTGTCTTTACGCTCTCTTCGTTAGTCGACTGCCTAACAGTGTGTGCGGTTGGTGAAGGTGTTTTAATCACGACGCCGGGCGGAGAAAACATTCTTGTTTCCGGTAAGAAGCATTCTCCACAGCGGATCTTGCTGGCGAGGCAGGGAATTGGTGAGTTAGACTATCTTGTTGCGCCATCTGAGATTTTTCCTGTAGCAAGAGATTACGTTTCATTACCCGATAAGATGCGCTTCATGGATTTGAGTCGTGATGATTTGAAAATCCACATTTCAAATCGTGTAACCATTACGTTTCGCGATGCTGTGATGGAGTTTGATTGGGCCCATCTCAAAGGTCACCATGGATCTGGAAGGATCACCTACATATTGTCAAACGGGGAGGAAATGCATACGATCCATGGTTCGTTGTATGGCTCGATTATTGAGCAGATGGTCTTAGATTCCAAAATCGTGTTTCGTCGAATAGGATTGCTTTTCTAATCCTGTTTCTCTGTGGTATGCCTGTGCGTTTAGCCCAAACTGCCTACGGCCTCTTCAACGGCTTGGAGAATCTCACACGATTCGACCAGCGTCTTCATTTTATTATGGTCAGGATATAGTGGCCGGTCCTCGTCGAGACGCTTCACGTATTTTCTGATTATTCCCTTTGCCGTGGTTACACCTTTTCCGGGTTTGAAATCCCTTAAATCCAAGGCTTGGGCTGCAGCCATGAATTCAATTCCCAGGATACCATAAGCGTTATCGATAATTTGCACGTTCTTCAATGCCGTATTCATGCCCATGGAAACAAAGTCTTCTTGGTCAGCCGCCGCCGGTATCGACATCGTGGATGCTGGCGCCGAAAGAATGCGTTGCTCGACAATCAACGTATCAGCCGTGTACTGACTCAACATCATCCCCGAGAACATGCCGGCACCTTTTGTCAGGAAGGCGGGTAGGCCAACGCTCAAATTGGGATTAGTCATGCGATTTAAACGGCGTTCCGAGAGAACACAGACCATGGTTATGGCCGCGCCTACCATGTCCATGGGTAGTGATATGGGTGAACCCTGAAAATTGGCGCCCGTTATGGTCAACTTATGTTCAGGGAAAAATACAGGGTTGTCTCCGACACCGTTTAGCTCTATCTCCACTTGTCTCTTTGCATAGGCAACGGCATCGTGCGCCGCGCCGATCACCTGGGGTGAAGAGCGCATGGAATAGGCATCCTGGATCTTTACTTTGTGCTTGCCGGCCAGTAGTTCACTGCCTGCTATGCATTTCATCAGGGCACCGGCGCATCTGATTGCACCAGGAAAACCACGTGCTTCATGCAAACGAATATCATAGGGCTTCATGTTTGCATACAAGGCTTCAAGCGTCATGGCACAGGCGATCTCGGCCTGTTTGAGCCATTGATCGATGTCGAACAGTTGCAGGGTACTGATGGCGGTTATGAGATTAGAACCGTTTATGGAAGCTAATCCGTCACGTGCCTCGAGTCCCGGGATTGGAATACCGGCCTTTTCCATGGCAACCTTGCCTGGCAGGCGTTCGTCCTTATAGTATGCCTCACCCTCACCCATTAACAAAAGCGCGATTTGAGACATAGGCGCTAGATCGCCGCAGGCACCAACTGAGCCCTTTTGACAGACGACCGGTGTTACTCCCTTGTTTAGCATCTCGATGTAGGTGAGAGGTATTTCGGGCCGGCATCCGGATTTTCCCTTGCTTAGGACGTTGATACGACTGGCCATTGCGCCTCTGATATGCTCGATGGGCGCTGGCTCACCAATACCCGCGGCATGGTTGTATATCAGGTATCTCTGGAACTGTTTGACCTGTTCATCGCTGAGCGCTACTTCTGACAATTCTCCGATCCCGGTATTGATGCCGTACATGATTTCGCGTGCCTTGATCTTTTCCTCGAGCATGGTCCGGCATTCCTTTATTCTCTCAATGGACTGCGGGTGGATTTCTACTTTCTCATTGTGTCTTGCTATGCGGACTAAATTCTCAACATCTAAATGTTCCCCATCAATAGTGATTGCCATAATATCTCCTTTTTATACGTCCAACAGCAAAAATCTGATAAAGTGTGACGATTTCCTAGGAATGAACAATACTAACCAAATTCCGCCAAAAGTCAACGATCACAAAAGGAGGTACCCATTACATCTTCCCCTTCCTGTGATGCCAAGTCCGCCTCAGGTGGAGGAAGGGATAAAGAGGCATGATCCGTCAATCCGAGAATCACCAGAATGATGGATTGAGGGTTTGTCGCTGCGGCGGGGAAATGTTGAAGATGCTATTCTGGTACATGCTTGACGTGCATTTCTTTCACTGCTATACTTTGCAATGCATTGTCAGTTGTGTGAAAACGAGGTGCCAATCTCAAAGACGATGCCGTATTGTCCGGATTGCATACGGAACAGATTTGGCGAAATAAGTGCGCATGTCTTCGAGATTCATGCCCGGACAAGACAAACATACGGGCTGCCCGAGAAAATTCCACATGACGATTCCGGAACACGTTGCCAGTTGTGTGTCAACAAATGTAGCATTACAGCTGGCGAATGTGGGTATTGTGGTGTGCGTCAGAACATTAATGGAAGGATCTCTGGACCAGATGAGAATTGGGCATATGCCGACTGGTATCATGACCCGCTGCCGACAAACTGTGTGGCCGATTGGGTCTGTGATGGGCACACGAATCATGGCTATAAGAATCTGGCCGTCTTCTATGAGGCATGCACATTCAATTGTCTGTTCTGTCAGAATTGGCATTACCGGGATCGGAAGAATAAGGCATCGACCGAAGAGATGGTTAATGCGGCAGGTTCCTCCACTGGTTGTATCTGTTTTTTTGGCGGTGACCCGACGCCGTTTGCAATGCATAGCCTGGAAGTTGCGAAACGATTACAGGAGAAAACGAAAAAACGTAGGATTTGCTGGGAAACGAATGGGTCGATAGCTCCGAAATATATGAAAAAATGGGCAGATTGCGCACTGGCGAGCGACGGCTGCATTAAGATTGATTTCAAGACTTTCAGTGAAAACCAGAACATTGCGCTTTGTGGTACATCGAATGAGCATACCAAGAAGAATATTGAGTTGGTCGCTCAATATATGGGGAAAAGAGAGAAACCACCAATTCTCATTGTGAGCACACTCTTGGTACCGGGGTATATTGACGAGTATGAAATAAGGTCAATGGCCAGGTTCATCAGTTCGATCAATAAAGACATACCGTGGTCTTTCCTTGGATTCTATCCGCATTTCCTTTTCAATGATATGGCGTGTACATCACGTGAACAGGGTGAAATGGCTTTGGATGTTGCAAGAGCCCACGGTATCGTGAACACGCACCTCGGCAACATTCATCTTATACGGTAAACTGTGCAATGCCCCTTGCTGCAGCACGCAGCATAAAAGTGTAAAAGTGTATGTTTACTCTCGTCGTAGACGGAGCCTGTCCCCATTGATTATTTTTGCGTTTAAGATATACTGACTTCATATGTGAGAAGAATATCGAGGAATTTCCTTTCACTGTTTGTCAGTGATGGCTTGACGCGTGTCATCGGCTTCGCGGCGACAGTCTACATTGCACGCTTGCTCGCGGTCGAGGGCTTTGGATTGATAAGCTACGGCCTGGCGTTCGTAAGCTATGCGCTCTTGTTCGCAAATCCTGGTCTTACGGTCATTGGTGCGCGTGAGGTGGCGAAGACTCCACAAGACCGTCGCTTCATCGAAGGGGTGATTGGTTTGCGAATAGTGCTTGCCATTATTATTTTTTCAATATTGTTTATCGGCGTGAGATTCATTCCTGGAGATGGCGTCACAAAACAAATTATCATCATCTACGCGCTCACTCTTTTCCCGTTTGCGGTCCTGTTGGAGTTCGTGTTCCAGGGTAGGGAAGAGATGGAATTTATTGGTATGGGGCGTATTCTTCAGTACGGTGTCTACCTCATCATATTGTTGGTGTTCTTGAAGAGTGCTGAGGAAATTGCGGTAGTGCCGCTTGCTTTTGCACTCGGTTATGTAGTCTCGGCCGTTTTCTTGCTCGCTTTTTATTTCAAGAAGAACGGATACCTGAAACCCCGTTTCTCTATTGCTCATTGGCGCGCGATATTGATTGCGGCGATTCCTGTGGGTCTGGCAATCATCTTTAACCAGGTTACGATAAGCCTGCCGCCTATTGTGTTGGGCATATTTCATACGAACTATGAAGTTGGCATCTACAGTGCTGGCTACAAGATCGTCTTCATGCTATTGATAATAGAAAGAGTTTTTTACTATGTATTTTTCCCGGTTCTTGCCAAGCAATTTGCCAAGAATCCAGAAAAACTGAAGAGCAATTTTGCGTTCCTGACACGAATGTTGTTCGCCCTCACGATACCGTTGACCCTGGGTGGATTGGTGCTCGGCCCAAGGATTATCGATCTCATTTATGGCCGTGCATTTCACGAGGCAGTTGGTGTATTCAGGATTCTTCTCTTGTATTTTATGATGGCACCAATTAACACCATTTTCGGATATGGTCTCATCGCCATTGATCAGGAGAGACGTTTCTTCAAGATTATTACAATAACGGCGGTGATGAGTGCAGTTTTAATAATAATTCTGGGAATGGAGTCAGGCAGCGTGGGTGCAGCCTGGGCTCTTCTTATAGCGGAAACTATAAGTATCATACTGATGAATAGAGAGCTGAAGAAATTCGTCTTGTTCAGGAGCTTACGTCATATGGTGAAACCATTCATCGCTGCTTTCGTAATGGCGGTCGGGCTGCATGTACTTGGGCAATGGAGTGTTATTGCGTCGATAATCGCGGGTTTGCTTTTGTACACTGTTATACTCTACGCGATAAGAGGTTTTACCAAAGACGACCTGAAGAATGTCACAAAGGCGTTCACGGCTGAATGACGAACAGCCTTTTCATTTTGGGTAATCACCGACCATGAAGCTATAAAAAAAGGGCTGCATAATGCAGCCCTTTTTTTAAAGAGTTATCTTACTGGATATTAGCGTTTAACAATTCCTTGTCAAATAGACTGGTTCCGTTTTGAACATCTGTAATCATTGAATCTCTCACAATGCCGACATCGAGAGCCAACCAGCTTTGCTCAGTCCAGCCGTTATACGTATACTCCACTGTCCAGCAATCCGCGAATGCACCAGCCGGAACTGTAATAGTTTCCTGACCAAGCACTTCAGCGGTTAGCGTGTCAGTGGAATCGATGCGCACGATCCAGGTATTGCCTGTTTCCAGAGGAAAAACAAGGCTGGTATCGGGTTCGGTATCCGTGAGGTCTTCATAGATAAGGACATAGTCATTGGTTGCTTGAACGTAGCTTGTGTCGGTCGAATTGGTCATCGCAACCGTATCGTCCCATATTGTGATCGTGACCAGTTCAAACGCTTCAATGTTGTTGAAGATTGCCTGTCCGGTGATCGTGGTGGTTGAGGTTCCGGTATATGAGAATGTCGTGTCAGTGAAGGCAGTGACATTCAGTGTATTGACGATGCTGTATTCCCATTGATTGCCGACTGCAACCGGGTAATAATCGTCTCCGTCCTCGCCGCCGCAGCTGATTATTAGAGCAACAACAGGCAATAGCCATATCAATTTTTTCATCATGTCTCCTTTCGTAAACCGGCTATTATAGTCAGAACAATAGCAATGTCAAGGGAGTTGACTTTTTAGCGATTTTGGATATAATACAGAGGGTTTGTTGTTCCCTTGTAACAGATTTCTATTCATTTTTTTGGCACTACATTTTTAGCCAAGTTGAAAAAGAGGAGGTATTGTGAAGAAATATCAGAACTTGATTAACGGAAAATTGATGGACTCCAAATCAGGGCGCACCTTTGAGAACCGGAATCCAGCGAACTGGGATGAAGTAGTGGGTGTCTTCCCGAAATCTAATGTCGAGGACTTGAATCTGGCGATTGCCGCCGCCAAGAAGGCGTATAAAAAGTGGCGCGCAGTACCTTGGCCCAAGCGTTCAGAGATAATGAGGCGGGTAGCCGAGATAATGATCGAAAAGAAGGAACACGTGGCGCAGATCATGACCCGAGAAATGGGTAAGGTCATAAAGGAAGCCAGAGGCGACATGCAGGAAGGTATTGATACGGCATTGTATGCCGGGATAGAAGGCAGGAAGTACTTTGGCTACACGCTACCCTCAGAGTTGCCTAACAAATCGTGTATGACGATGCGTGACCCGATAGGTGTCTGGGGCTTGATTACACCATGGAATTTTCCGATTGCCATTCCTTCTTGGAAGATTTTTCCTTGCTTGTTGAGTGGAAACACTGCGATCATAAAGCCTGCGACCTATACGCCCGCGTGTGTTGGTGAACTAGCCCAGATCTTGCACGAAGCTGGCTTACCCGATGGTGTGCTGAATGTCGTTTACGGCGGAGGAAGCGAGATCGGTGAAGGGTTGCTGAACCATTCAGATATTGCAGGTATATCATTTACCGGGTCATCGGATATCGGCAGTCGCATCGGCGAGGTATGCGGTAAGACGTTGAAAAGGTGTTCACTGGAATTGGGTGGTAAGAACGGCCAGGTCGTACTGAAGGATGCGGACTTGGAACTCGCCCTCGAAGGCGCGGTCTGGGGCGCTTTTGGTACCACTGGTCAGCGCTGCACGGCTACTTCGCGGCTGATCGTTGAAGAACAGGTGTATGATAAATTCGTCGAGATGCTCAAGGCGCGCACCGAGAAACTGAAGCTGGGAAATGGTTTGAACGAAGACGTAGATGTTGGGCCAACGGTTAGTGAATCTCAGCGCGAGTCGATCCATTCTTATGTTGAAATAGGGAAGAAAGAGGGCGCGAAATTGATCACTGGTGGTGAGTTCTATACTGAAGGCGAATGCGCCAAAGGTTGGTTCTACAAGCCCAGTATCTTCATCGATGTGTTACCAACAATGAGAATCGCTCAAGAGGAAATATTCGGCCCAGTATTGTCAGTGATCAAGGCGAAGAATTTCACCGAGGCAATAGATATTCTGAACGGTACGATCTACGGGCTTTCCTCAAGCATTTACACCAATGATTTAAATTGCGCGCACAAGGCAATCGAACGTGCCGAAACCGGCATCGTGTACATAAACGCCCCAACGATCGGTGCGGAATGTCACTTGCCTTTCGGTGGGATGAAGAATACTGGGAACGGACATCGCGAAGGCGGCTGGACAGCGTATGAGATATTCACCGAGATCAAGACAGTCTACATCGATTATTCTGGCGCATTGCAGAAGGCACAGATCGACACGTGGCAATGATGAGAAGAAAAACAATGATTAAAACTAACCCGACGAAGAAGCGCGCGCGCAAGAGTAGGCGCCAAGCTTCACCTGGGAATACAAAATCAAGGAAACGGCCGGCGATTCTCACCAACCTGCCCGGACCAAAGGCAAAACGCATTTTGACCAAAGACCACAAATATGTTTCACCCTCGTACACACGTAGCTATCCCGCAGTGATTGAGCAGGGCACGGGAGTATGGGTGAGTGATGTTGACGGTAATGTTTTTCTCGATTTCTCGGCAGGCATTGGTGTGGTATCTACTGGTCATTGTCATCCCGATGTAGTCAAGTCGATAAAGGAACAGTCTACAAAATTACTCCACATGTCGGGTACTGATTTCTATTATCCAAACCAGGCTAACCTGGCTGAGAAGCTGGCAGAGATCGTGCCCGGGGCAAAGAATAAGAAAGTATTCTTTTGCAATTCTGGGGCTGAAGCTGTTGAATGTGCAATGAAATTGGCACGATATCACAAAAGAAGGACGCGGTATATCGCATTCACCGGAGCATTCCACGGACGCACCTTCGGTGCGTTGTCATTGACTGCGTCCAAGGTGACACAGCGCAGGTACTTCTCACCATTGTTGTCTGGGGTGACGCACGTTTCCTATGCCTATTGCTACCGCTGTCCGTTCCATCTACAATATCCGAGCTGTGATATGTGGTGCGTTAGCTACATCGATGATGTGGTCTTCAAGAAACTTGTACCTCCTGAGGAGGTAGCGGCTATTTTTGTCGAATCGATACAGGGTGAGGGTGGTTACATAGTACCGCCGCCAAGGTTTCTTCCTGCATTGAGGGCGTTGTGCAACAAGTATGATATCCTGCTCGTTGATGATGAGGTCCAGTCTGGTATGGGGAGGACCGGCAAGATGTTCGCCATTGAACACTTCAACACCAAGGCAGATATCTACACCCTTGCGAAAGGCATTGCATCCGGGTTACCGCTCGGTGCCTGCGTATCACGTGCTGGCATAATGGATTGGGAACCTGGCTCGCACGCCTCGACATTTGCCGGCAACCCGGTGTGTTGTGCTGCTGCCCTGAAGACAATCGAACTGCTCGAGAGTGGTTTGATAGAAAACGCCGCACGGCTTGGGAAGATCGCTCTGAAGCGGCTCTCTGAGTTGAAAGACCGCTATGAGTTCATCGGTGATGTGCGGGGCAAAGGACTGATGATCGGTGTTGAGCTGGTGGGCGATGCGGTCACCCTAGAGCCGGTCAAGGATCGCCGTAATGCCGTAGTCTACGAGGCGTTCAAGAATGGTTTGCTGTTGCTGGGTGCGGGTGAGTCGTCCGTCCGTTTTATCCCTCCTCTCGTAATAAACGAGGAAGAGCTTCATACGGGCCTTGATATATTTGAAAAGGCTGTGAAGAAAATCTTCCGCGCAGATTAGTGCATAAAAAAAGGGGCCGGTAAGGCCCCTTTTTTAATTCTTTTATTTCTATTGCACCTGTGGCACGAGGTAAATACCAAACCAGACACTGGCCGTATCTTTCTTTTCGGGGTCGTATTCACTTTCCGCGACGAAATGGAGATGCACGTTGGCCGCCTCAAGATTGTTGGCCATTAGATGATTGCGTGCCGGAGCCAAAGGCAGTGATAGGTTCTCGATAGTTGTCGTGTCAACCACTTCTGGTGTGACCAATCCTTCGATTTTGGCAAATAATGCAAAGGGGTCGCCAACATAGAAAGTAGTACCTTCAGAGTCGATATATTCCCAAGTTACTCCTCGCAGATAAGAATCCACCGAATTCCGGGCAACGAATTTTATCTCTTCAATCGTAGCTAGATCATCACTATCGCCAGGACAGGTGTACCAACCTACTGGATTCATAAACACCACTTCAATATCTGGTTTCAAATCAGTGACACCTTCAGAATAGTCGCCACATGCGATGAAAATCAGCCCCAACAAAACAAGTGCCATTAATTTCTTCATTATTCCTCCTTTTCGCTTTTGTAAATTTTATTCAATATTGTAATTTTGTCAAGGGTTTATTTATGAAAAATACGCCATGTAGCGCTGGATTGGGCAGATGCCTTACTCTTTACGACGTGTCCCGTGTTTCTTTGGGTGTAGCTTCAATTGATAGTTCCTTACGAATGTATCATCAAAGTCATAGACGTCTTCGAAATCCTGGAGTTTGTCTTCAGGCGTTTTACTGAGGACTTTTTCGTTCACCATGTTAATGACGATGTTACCGAAATCTAGGGTTTTCGAGATACCCCAGTGTTCGAAGACCATTTTCGTCATCGCACCGTAACGCTCGAGTGAAAGACATTTGATGCCTTCACAAAGCTGCTGCCCGGTAACATGACCCCGAATCCCGAATCTCTTGCGGGTATAGTGTAGTGCTTCGAGCACAAAAACATAGGCGTCTACTGAATAGCGGGTGTCTTGTTTGACGATCCTCTTGATACTTCTGATATCACTCATCGTATAGTCTTATTGTCGGATAGTCCGATTGTCGTATAGTCCGATTGTCGTATGGTCGGATTGTCTTGTCGTCCGATGGTCTTATTGTTGGATAGTCGTATTGTCCGATAGCCTGGATGAACAAGATATGTACGGCTGTCTATGTTTGATATAACGTTCACGGCTTGGCTATTGATATCAGCTCGGGCAGTCTGTGGATAGAATCCGTA
>DAOVAN010000054.1 GCA_030671005.1 Caldifarciminota bacterium | reverse complement strand
TGTCGTGCTTTGGGCAATCTACCATCTTTAACAAAACCTGCCTGTTCACTGACACCGATGAGCGTACCCACAGTATCAAAGAGGTCCAAGAAGAAGAGTATGAATATCGTCGGCAGTAAGGTGAGCGTGAGCGCAGCCCCCACATTCAGTTTGAAAAAGGTGGGCACGACCGAAGGTGGAGCACTGAGCACGCCGTAATATTTAACAAGACCCGTAGGAATTCCAACGACTGCGGTGATGATTATGCCTAAAACGATTGCGCCTTTTACCTTTAGCGTGTACAAGATTGTAATGATAACGAGACCAAATACGGCAAGCAGGACCGGCGGGCTATGAAGGTCACCTAGACCCATAATGGTGCCGGGGTTATAGGTTACAATACCCGCCCACTGAAAGCCGATCAATGCAATGAAAAGGCCTATGCCGACCGCGATCGCCTGCTTCAAGGAATTCGGTATCGAGTTGACGAGCGCCTCACGCAGACCGAAGAATGAGAGAACAATGAATGCCGCCCCGGAAATGAAATTCGCGCCGAGTGCTGTCTGCCACGGAATACCCATTGCCAGGCACACCGTATACACGAAGAAGAAATTGTGTCCCATAGCCGGAGCCAGCGCGATGGGGTAGTTCGCAAGAAAAGCCATGAAGAATATCGCGACCGCGCTCGAAACGCATGTCGCGACCATGACCGCTCCGAAATCCATACCCGCGGCCGAGAGCACGGCGGGCTGCACAAAGATGATATAAGCCATGGTCATGAACGTGGTTAAGCCACCGATCATCTCCTGGGACACTGTCGTGCTGTGCTCTTTTAGTTTAAAGAGTTTCTCCAACATTCTTCCTCCCGCTCACTTCTTATATATCATTTCAAAGAATATAGTAACCAAGACAACAACCTCAGTTTCGACCGGTGCCTCGTAACCTGTGAAAGTCGGATACTGAATATCCTCGGCTACATATATGGGTTCACCTAATACTACATTCATCTCACGGGCCAATGCTTGTGCTTCTTCCTTTGCATTCTTAATCGCATCTCTCCGGGCGTTCTCGATTGCAGGGCCATATGAACTCGTGCCACTGATAACGGGTGTGAGAGAACCTATTTCTACTCCTTCCAATGTCTGGAAGGCCTGCCTTATTCTATGTATGTTCTGAATATTATCCAGTGCAACTTCTATGTCTTGCTCGATTCGATAATACGGATCAGACTCGATGGGCTCATGCACATTCACATTAGTAAACATGACATTACCTTCACTCGCGCCGAGAGCTCGGACGGTCTTCGATATTTCCCTTTTGATGAGATCGGCAGACTCTCTGGCCTCACTTTCTTGCTCGGCGTAGACCTCAGAGAATAAGACCAACCTGTAGTCGGTCGCGACAGCTGATGATACGGCGATGCCCTTCCCGGTTACAGATATGATCGGCCTATCGAACTGCACAACGGGTGTGGTATGAGTGCTTGCTCCGATCTGCGCTAGTAACAAGGTAATGAGTATGGTCGACATTTGGTTTCCTGATTTTATTCTATTGAATTTGCTGATTTTGTCAACAGCAATCCATGTGTAGTACGTGTCATGTTGATATATCCGGATATAGGTGTAATATGCTGTCAAAGAGTGGAGACAAAAGGAATGACTTGCTGTTGACTTTCACGGTATGCAATGTATAATGGACCGTGCGGGGGTAGCTCAATGGTAGAGTCACGGCCTTCCAAGCCGTTGGTTGCGGGTTCGAGTCCCGTCTCCCGCTCTGTTTCATACTCTGGCATGAAATCGGGATGGCTTGTGTGAATTTATGAAAATAAGATGACAGAACTAAGGAGGCACGATTGAGAAGAATTTCCTCTATAGTAGTTTTATTAGTTCTATGTTGCGGAGGCGGAGGAGAGAAACCGACCGAGGCCGTGTCGCAGAGTGAGGACATCGCGACCATTGCCGAGTCAGTCTTGATGGTCATTGCGCCAAGGGATTTTCGTGACGAGGAGTTCAAGGCGCCTTACGATCTACTTACGAAATCTGGAGTCAAGGTGGTAGTCGCCTCAACCGATACGACACCCGCAAGAGGAATGCTCGGCCTGGTAGTGAAGCCCGACATCACGTTGGAACAGGTAAACACCGATGATTTCGATGGTCTGGTTGTTGTCGGCGGTGCCGGCTGTGAACAACTATGGGACAACGCGACACTTCACAAAATCGTCCAGGATTTCAATGCCGGCAGCAAACTAGTTGCCGCGATTTGCCTCGCACCAATGGTTTTCGCACGTGCAGGAATACTCCAGGACAAGATCGTGACAGCCTACCCATCGGTAAGGGATGAAATTGGTAAATCTTGTGCGCGCTGCACTGATTCGGATATTGAAGTGAGTGGCAATGTCATTACATGTTCAGGGCCAGGGGCAGCGCCAGATTTTGCTGATGCCATACTGAATATGTTGGGCCAATAACCGATCAAGGTGATCGCAGTCATACAGAGAGTAGCCAAGGCAAACGTCAGCATGAAGGAGAAAGTCATATCAGAAATCAATGAAGGTTTGCTCATCCTTCTTGGTATTAAAAAGGGCGATACTGAAGAAAATACACGGCGCCTTGCTGAGCGTTGTGCATACCTTCGTATCTTCGAAGACTCATCCGGGAAGTTCAACCTTTCGCTCCAAGACACACTGGGTGAAGCACTCGTCGTGTCTCAATTCACACTTCTTGCCGACACGTCGCGCGGGCGACGACCTTCGTTTACTGATGCTGAGGAGCCACAGGAGTCGGAGAAGCTCTATGAATCTTTCATACGTTCGCTCAAGAAACACGGTATAAGGACAGAGGCGGGTGTCTTTGGTGCACGCATGCTGGTGTCTCTGGAGAACAATGGTCCGGTGACGATCATAATGGAGGAATAGATGGCATATAGCATGACCGGCATCGGCCGGTCGAGTGGTGATCTAAAGGATCCGCTGATAAAATTCGATGTCGAAATCAGGTCTTATAATCACCGGTTTCTGGATGTGTCGATAAAGTGCCCGAACAGCTTGCTACCATTTGAAACCGAGATCAGACGCGATGTCCAATCCAATATTACGCGCGGGCACATTGTCGTTGTGATACAACAGGACCGTGAGATCATGCCCACAAAGATCGAAGTTGACAAAGCCCTGCTCGAAGCCTATCTAAAGCTAGCCGGCGAGTTGCGAAGCAGCTATCGCATAAAAGGCAATATCGATATCAATACGCTATTAGCGATCCCGGGATTGATCAAATTCAGCCAGCCTCAGTTTGTGTCAAAGGATATTTACAAGGCGTTCAGGCCGATCTTGAAGAAATCTATCAAATCTCTCATGCAGATGAAAAAGAAGGAAGGCGATAATATTGCCCGAGAGATCAGGAAGTCGGTCAAGAAGATGGAAGAATACGCGCGTGATATTGAACGGGTCATTCCCGAACGCAACAAGTACTACAAAAAACACCTGTTATCGATTGTTAAGGGCTTCCAAAAGAATCTGAGCGAAGAACGTCTATACCAGGAATTACTCTATACCGCAGAACGCACCGATGTCACCGAAGAGTGCAAGCGACTCAGCAGTCATCTACTATTGTTTAAGGATTCACTGAGAAATGAAGACCATCCCGGTCGAAGACTCAATTTTCTCCTGCAAGAAATGCAACGTGAGGCGAACACGCTGAGTGTGAAGGCTAATTATCTGCAAATAAGTAAAACAGTCATCCACACAAAAGAGGAAATTGAGAAGATAAGGGAACAGGTGCAGAATCTTGAATAAAGGCAGAATAGTTGTTCTCTCAGGCCCCTCGGGTGTCGGTAAGACCACGATCTGTGAAAAACTCCTGGCTAACCGTTCAGACTTACGCTATTCGGTGTCGGCGACCTCGAGACCGAAGCGTCAGGTAGAGGAAAATGGTCGTGAATACATTTTCCTCTCCACCAAAGAATTCAAACGATGGATTGAACAGGGACAGTTTGTAGAATATGCCGAGGTGTATGGCAACTTATATGGCACACCGAAGAAATCTTTGGAAGAAACGCTGCGGGGTGGGTACAACGTTTTGATGGATGTCGACGTACAGGGAGCCCGAGAACTCATGAAACTCTATAGCGACGGTATCTTCTTTTACATCATTCCCCCGGACATTGCCGAGCTGGAGCGGCGTCTCAAGAAAAGGGATACAGACCAGGACGAGGTAATAAAGCATCGGCTGGCAAAAGCCATCGAAGAATTGCAGTACAAGGATGACTACAGATACGTCATAGAGAATAAAAACCTCGACCAGACAGTAGCCGAGATACTCGGCGTCATCGCGAATGAGCTGGGTGCCCTTCAATCCGCCGAATGAATGTTGACATGAAAAAGTATTTTGTTATAATCACCCATGCAAATGAGGGGCAGTAGCTCAGTTGGGAGAGCGTCTCGTTCGCAGCGAGAAGGTCGCCAGTTCGACTCTGGTCTGCTCCATATAGCACAATGATACCTGAGAGACTATTTCTAACAAAAGGCGTCGGAAAGCACAAAGAGAAACTGACGAGCTTTGAGGCAGCATTGAGAGATGCTGGTATCGCGCCTTTCAACATCGTACGCGTCTCTAGTATTCTACCCCCGGGTGCAAGAATACTTTCAAGAAGTAAGGGCATCAGGAGCCTGTCACCGGGAGAAATCGTACATGCCGTGATGGCAGAATCAAGCGCCAACGAACCACATCGACTCCTTGCGGCGTCGATTGGCGTTGCTGTGCCTCGCGATCGTAGTCAGTATGGATACCTATCCGAGTATCATTCGTATGGCGAAACCGAGTTGAGAGCCGGAGACAAGGCCGAAGACCTGGCTGCTCAGATGCTAGCCACGACACTGGGCGTGCCCTTTGACCCTGATACCAGTTATGATGAAAGAAAAGAGCTGTGGAAGATATCCACCGAAATAGTGAATACAAAGAACATAACACAGACTGCTATTGGTGATAAAGACGGGCTGTGGACAACCGTCATCGCCGCAGCGGTCTTACTTCCATAGTGCATAATGCTACCGAAGACATAATCCATCTCCCACGCACAACAGAAATAATTCGTTCGGACCGTATGACCTGTGTGTCGCATTTGGTCGAAAATCCGGGTCAGCAGGGCTATAAAGGGATTCACAGAAAAGATTGATGACCAGACCCTGTATGGGTCGTGTGGTACAGTAGGCATTTACACGGAATACAAGAATCTATCCCTCGGTTTGAAGGTTGATAATATAGGTAAAGAATTTGCATAAAACACCGCAATACCAACCGTTATAGGTGTGGGATTAAAGTATCGTGTAACGCCAGAGACCGACCTACTCGTCGAGGCAAAACTGCCAGACTTCTCCTTGCATCGAGGTATTTCTTACTCTTATAAGTGCATGAAACTTCTCTTTGGATGTCTTTATCTGCACGCCAAAGACCTGATCAATGGCACGACCATAGGCCCGGGCCGTGACGATTTGGGCTTTTAGCCGCTAGAAATATCGCTGTCTTGCCAGTGCCGGTAACACCAGATTATGATGGGTATGCTAAGTGCAGCAAAGGGTAAGAGCGTTAATTCTATCCACCACAGGGATATCTTGTTGATCAGCCCTGCCAAATGGAAATACCCGGCGAGGACATCGATCGCGCTCAGGATCAGAAATCCAGCCCAGAAATAGCGATATTTGTGATGCATGACCCCATAGAGTACCAGTATTCTCGCAGACACATGGCACAGAATTGCAATGATTCTTTCAATCGGGCTCACCAGCCACAAGAGTGGTGTCGTTGCTACTGCCTGGGTCAGGGCGTTCATGATCACATCACTGCTGGCCGCGCCAGTAGCGACCGTGAGATAATTGCCTATCGAAGAGAATCCGATCAATAGCGCCTCAACGAGACCAGCACCAAGACCAATACTCAACGCACGGTCCGCATCTTTGTACATGCCCCTAATCACCAAGGCGAAAGCAAGTGTGATGCCGATTTCAAAGACACCGGTCAGCAATCCAACATAGGTAGCACCTAATGCTAGATATCCTGTGTGTCCGAGAGATGACTCCAGCAGCTCGAGTACTGGTGTGTTGGCGATCATAGCTACGATGAATTTGAACACAACACCCACAAACCATACACCGGCACCGAGCAGCAGCCACTTCCATGACGCTTCGATACTCCTTCTCCACCACAATAGTATGACAAGCGTAACCAAAACCACAAGACAACCCGAGACGAGCAGAGAAAGCAATGACCCGGTCTTGGTAATTTCACGGAAACAGACCTGCCATTCCCCCGAAGCATTACTCGAAGTGATTTTCACTTTGACTGGGCCGGTGTTGTTCAAGGGACCGAAGACGACTTTCTCAAAATCAAAGCGTGCCTCGCCCGTGTAGTTACCAATGACCTCATAGCCGGCTCCACCAAACCAGACATTCAGCTCTCCTGTCTCTAAATCACCTGTCAGGTCCATGAGCATCCTGCTGCCGTTTTCCGACAATACGAAATCAAACTCGTAGTATGCAGTATCCTCTTGGGGATTTTCTTGACCCTTATACTCTAGTAGAGTACTAGCCCAGAGCACCCCAGACAGGTTGATCAGGGTAAGAGAAAGGATGATGATTATTGATCGCTTCATAGGTGTTTATTATATACCCACAAGTGATGCGGTCAACAGAAGAGAGTTGATTTGTTCATTGATTCGATTACACTCATGATACTCCGGACAATAACATGATGACTAAGAAGACGATCGGCGTATTCGCGGTACTCGGCGCAAGCATGATGTGGGCCATAGAGCCCATCCTGGCTAAGTTGTCGTACCAGACAACAGATTTTCTCAACACGTTTGCGACGAGGTCGATCTTCAGTCTAATCACAATTGCCGTATATTTATTTTTCAATAATCGTAAGAGCCTACTGGTTCCCCGGGAATACATACCAAAGCTCATTTATCTCTCCTTAGCTGCAACGCTATTCGCAGATCTGATGTACATCTATGCGTTGACCAGGGTACCCGTAATAAACGCGGTGTTGATCGGTCATATGCAACCCATATTTGTGGTGGCCCTGGGGTTCATTCTTCTCAAAGACGACAGGATAACAAGATTTGACTATCTGGGAATTGCCTTCATGATTCTCGCCGGGCTATTAGTAACAAGCAGGACCCTGGAAAATCTTGTGCAATTGAGGATCGGCACGGTGGGTGATCTCCATGTGCTTTTAGCGACCGTCGCTTGGGCGACGACCGCAATTGTTGCGCGGAAATACCTGAAAGGGATACCCGCCGCAATTATTGCATTTTATCGATTCTTCTTTGCTACCATCATATTCGTGTCCTATATGATTCTTACCGGTGGTATAGAAATTACGAATGTCTACCAGATTCTGTTAGGGGTGATAATCGGCATCGGAACGATTCTGTATTACCATGGGATAAAATTGATCAAAGCGGCACAGGTTTCGGCCATCGAACTCTCCACGCCTTTCTTCGCGACCATATTGGGCGTCTTTGTGCTGACCGAATATATAACGGTCACGCAATTCACTGGAATTCTATTTCTCTTCGGAGGCATCTACTTCCTTTCCAGGAAAGAGAACCTTTGAGATTTCACTTGAATCGCTTCGGATAATCAATACAATAAATATGAGATGCGTCAGAGAATCGGGCTTGGCCTCGGCATACTGCTTTTTGTAATAATCATCGTAACACCTTCATTTTCTGGTTTGTCAACACAGGCGAAAAATATGGCAGCCGTCGCACTGCTCATGGCGACATGGTGGATTACCGAAGCCATTCCAATCCCGGTCACCGCACTGCTACCTCTGATTCTCTTCCCGCTTCTTGGGATATTACCGGCCAAGGATGTATCAATACGCTATGCCGACCAGAATATATTCTTGTTCATGGGCGGTTTCTTCATTGCGATGGCGATGCAACGCTGGGGTTTACACAAGCGGATTGCACTTCATATTGTCAGGTTTCTGGGTACCTCTCCAAGAAGGATAGTACTCGGCTTCATGATTGCCACCGCGTTCCTATCGATGTGGATCTCGAACACCGCCACAGCGATGATGATGTTCCCGATCGGGCTCGCCGTAATCATGCATGCCGCGAACATGATAGAAAAAGAAAAACTCGATATCAAAACTGCACCGGGCAGTTTCAATTTTGGCATTGCCCTGATGCTCGGCATAGCCTACTCGGCAAGCATCGGCGGCATCGCAACGCTCGTCGGTACACCACCCAACATCGTCTTTGTCGGGATATTCAAGTCGCTATTTCCCCAAGCCCCGGAAATTGGTTTCCTCGATTGGTTGAAGATAGGTCTGCCACTAGTGTTGATCTTTCTACCTATCACCTGGGTTTATCTCACGCGTATTGCCGTTCCTCCCAAGATCAAGAAGATTCCGGGCGGCAAAGATGTGATCGACGCCGACCTAAGAGCACTCGGTGTGATGAAACGCGGTGAGAGACTCACCCTCATCGTTTTTGTACTTGTTGCACTCGCCTGGATATTCAGGCGCAATATTGACCTTGGATTTCTTACTGTTCCAGGATGGTCCAGCTTGCTCGGTATTGAAAAGTATGTTCATGATTCTACAGTAGCAATATTCGGCGCAATACTACTATTCCTGCTTCCCGTTGATTTCAAGAATAGAACGTTCGTCCTGAACTGGGAATGGGCGCTACGCATCCCCTGGGGCATTATACTACTCTTTGGCGGAGGTTTTGCTCTGGCTGCGGGCTTTCAGAGTTCGGGTCTTGCCCAGTGGATAGGGGAGAGGCTTTCATTCCTCTGCGGCGTGCCAACCATCATCATGATACTTTGTATATGTCTTCTCCTGACCTTTCTCACCGAGGTAACATCCAACACGGCAACGACGACGATGATGATGCCCGTATTGGGTGCACTGGCTGTTGTCACCCGTGTCCACCCATTCCTTTTGATGATACCGGCAACGATGTCTGCATCCTGCGCCTTCATGCTACCCGTAGCCACACCACCGAACGCGATAATCTTTGGTAGCGGATACTTGAGAATCCCTGATATGGCACGCGTAGGATTCTTCCTCAATATTATTGGGGCAATAATCATTACGCTGGTCGTATATTTTCTCGTGATTCCAATCCTGAAGATCAATACACTGCCGCTGCCTTTCTAGTACTAGATGAGTTCGAGATATGTAGCATGAACAATCCATTTCTCGTCGGCAAACAGGTGTATCTTCGACCAGTCGAAATATCCGATGCGCCATTGATCCAGAAATGGCACAACGATCCTGATATCAGAAGAAGTGCACGCTTAGGCGAAATTCCCGTCACCTATACCAAAGAAGAAAGCGATATCAACGTAGCGAAAGATTCGCAAGACGAAATATATCTGCTGGTCGTGCAGCGGTCGACCGAGAAACCCATCGGCTTCATCCGTTTGAATATCATTGACCGAACCAGCCGAAACATGTGGCTACGCATGATCATCGGAGACAAGAACGCGCACGGGAAAAACCTCGCTCAAGATGCGCTCGCGATCGTCCTGGAATGGCTTTTCTCGGAACAGAACGTGCACCGTATTACGCTCGAGACCTATGAGACCAACCAACGGGCGATCAGATTCTTCGAAAAGCTCGGCTTCCAACAAGAAGGTTTGATCCGTGAAGCCATTTACGTGGATGGCAAATACTACAATATCATATCCCTTGGTTTATTAAAAAAGGAATTCAAGAAGTAAAACGATGCCGCGCGTCCTCACGCCATCGGTCTGCGGTCTCATGTCTAATTAAACGTGCCTCAAGACTAAATACCATCTGATAATGCCTACATTTCCTTTCAATGAAAATGATGTGCG
>DAOVAN010000004.1 GCA_030671005.1 Caldifarciminota bacterium | reverse complement strand
GCAAAGGAATCTCATTCACACGGCTAGATGAGCAGGTGTTCGAGGCGGTGGGTTTGCAGCCGAGACGTGAAACGTGGAAACGTGAGAAGCAGGAACAGGTTGACATGGAAGTCAAGCGCAAGGCGGGTCTCCAGGTTTACCTGAGAAAGATCGGAGAAATCGAGGAGCAAGAGGTTGAGTTGGTGGAGCTGATGGAGAGGAACAAGGTGCTCAAGAAAACCCTTGACGATATGGAAAACTACAAAAAATACCGCGCCTATAGAGAATTGACAAACCTGTACAACAAGTTTAGGGAAACACGAACTGAGCTGCAGGCATACGAAAGGTACAAGCGTGACTATCTGGTCGAATGGCAAAAACTGGAGGCACAGAGGAAAGCCCATTTGAGTGGTCAGGCGCATCTTGAAGAGACAAAACGACAAGTGGATGACCTGCACAAGGAAATGAGTGAGTTGAAAGCAAAAGAGAAGATGGTTGATGAGTATGATTTGAAGTCGTATCAGAGCAAACCCGAAGAGGGGACGAGGAAAGCACCTTTGATGCTCTCTCTTGGGTTATTGATGGTGGCAGTAGCCATTTTCCTGGCTGCATTTTTTACACAGATACCGATGGTATTCGCGTTTCCGCCTCTTATCATTGGAGTTGCCGGTTTCCTTTATTATGTGTATCGCCAAAGAAAAGCAAAGAAGTGGTCGGTCGATGCCGGTGTTTGGTTGCACAAAGCACAGGAGGTTTTTCCTGATATTGCATGCCTGGAAGAATTGCCGTCTATGATAGAAGTAATGGAGGATGAGAAAATCAAGAAGGAGACTCTGTTGCAGGCGAAGACTGACGACTTGAAGCGGTTGTCAAAAGAAAGGACTCTCACCGGCATAAATAAAATGATTTCCCAATTACGTGAGAAGACCGGTCTCGCCGAGCTGTCGGATCTGGAAGAAAAAATGACTAAGAAGGTAAGAGTCGAAGAAACGCTGACGCGTCTTAATGCCAATATTTCAGAGCGACTTCATGAAACAGACGATAGAAAGTGGGACCGGTTGATTGCGGGAATGAAGACTGCCAGACTCGACAAAGAACCAGACCTTGAGGCGGAAAAGGACATGAGGGCAGAAAAAGATGCACTGCAGGAAAGGATAAATAGCCTGAGGCGGGACATTCAGTTGTTCCGCGATGTCGAACAGACAAAGTTTGAGATCGCTAATGACCGCGCTGCCTTTGTCGAATACGATAAACTGGATAAGAAGTTACGCAATTACAAGCTCGAGAAAGAAGCTGCACTTACGGTGCGCAAAATACTCCGTAGTATGAGTAGTGAATTAGACGAGTTCATTGAAGATATCTTGAGCGGAGAGGATAGTCTTAGTGGTTATTTCAAATTTGTCACGGAGCGCTACGGTCAAGTGACCGTGAAGAATCGCGATTTCGTGGTGACTGATCTGTCAGGTAAGAGTTATGACGTCGAAGAACTGAGCAGTGGCGCACGCGACCAACTACTGCTGTGCTTCAGAATCGCGGCGTTACATAAGGTCTATCCTGATGGCGCCTTCTTAGTCCTCGATGATGCTTTCATTTTTGCTGATTGGCAGCGGCGTCAGAGACTCGCACAGTTAGTGAAGAAGTTTGTCGAGCAGGGGAATCAGGTAATATATTTAACATCGGACGACCACACCCGAGATTTATTTGCCGAGTTTGGGGCAAGCGTAATGACCTTAACGTAGTATACAAAAACACGTTTTCATGGAATTACCAGTTGAGGTTTCAGCAATGATTTTGCAGGATTTGGGAATGACTGACTTGAATCATACGACGAAATCTTGTCATACACGGACCCTGCGTAGAATCAGAAAAGAGATGACCCTGCTTTCTGATGATTTTGCTGCGGATGTTCCGACCGAGAGCAAATACTCCGATGCGTATTTTGTGTACAATTTTCCGATGAACATGGTTAAGACCATGCTCGTGATTAAAAAAATATGGTCGCGTTACGGGGGTCTTTTCTCATGTAAGAGTAAATACGACGTACTGGACATTGGCTGCGGTGAAGGCGCCGGCATGTTCGGTGTGTATCTTGGTTTAAGGGATGAGGCTGACGTTCAGGGGTTAAGGCTTGTCGGTATTGACGGTACAAGAAAGATGCTCGAGCGTGCCCGGTATCTAGCCAGGGAGTTTTGCAAAAACGATCCAAGATTGAAGATGCGTTTCTACAGACAGAAGATCGACGCAACTTGGCAATTTCGATCGAAAAAGAAATATGATATTATACTCTTTGTTAACTCACTGGCTGAAATAATTCGAGATGAGTCAATTCCATCATCTTTCATGGGTCCCGTCTTTGGTCGGTTAGCGAATCAAGGGTTGGTTGTGATCATCGAGCCGGCACTGAAGAAATATGCGCGCCGGCTGATGGAACTACGCGACTACTTGAGAGGTCGGCAAGGAGCACAAGTCCTACTACCATGTCTTCATGATGGTCCGTGTGCACTACTGAAACTAGATAAACGGAAAGAGTGGTGTCATCAATCAGTGTCGTGGTTACCACCCGACTTTATGAGAGTTATTAATGAAGGGCTCAACCGGGAAATCGATTGTCTGAAATACTCGTACTTGGTCATTGCCAAGAAGGCTCAACGGCAGGTCAAACCCCACAGTTATCTGGTGATCAGCCAGCTACTCGAGGAAAAGGGCAAGAAGCGCTGTTTTCTATGTACACCAGACGGCAGGGTGGAACTGGTGAGATTGAATAAAGCGAAGGCTAACAAGAATGTGGGATTCGGTAAGATTGCCAAGGGTGATGTGATACGTCTCCAGAGCGTATTGGAGAAGCGCGTAGATTACTGGCAGGTCACCGAGAATACATTCGTCGATATACAAAGATGACAATGCCCCTGGACGCAAAGCAGGGGCATCATGCTATTCGATTTGTCAGTATGCTATGCCACAGCCAAAGCAGCCGCTGAATTTTGGCCGGTAGGTGAAGCCAATCGAGAACTTGAATCCATGATGTGGACCATTGATACCACTGATGTTTGCGAAATTGACGCGGTAGCGGGCATCGAGTATTAGCCTAATATCATAGGTTCTCAAGAATACTATTCCACCGCCAGCGTTCAGGGTTACACCATAAGCGGTTTCAGAATACAGAAATGGATCGTCTATGGTGAGCCATCCGAAACCAATTCCACCACCAACATAGGGTGAAATTTCTTTCTTGCTAAGCATGTACAGTAATGAGAATTCTGGGAAAACGGTCTCAATTGCTCCGTCGGCTGGGTCCGAATAATCACCTGGAAATGCTGCATACCCCGATATTTCGGCTACGAAGCGAGGAGTCTCATACCAATAGAGCAGGCCGAAATGATACAAGGTGCGGGATCCGCCATAACCAGCCACTGGTTGTAGCATACCGGCATTGATCCCAAAAGTATGGAACACACGTCTTCTTACAGGCCTTTTCCCTTCTTCTTCAGTCACCATTCCAACCTCAATTGTTTCTTCGGCACTTTTTCCTTCCGAGATTGATATTGCCAATCGTTTCACCACGATATCAAGGTCCTCAGCAGTCTTTGCAGCGAGACTGCCGGCCCAAACGATTTCTTTGGTTAGAACACTGACGATGGACAATTGCACGATGTGTTTGTCGCCAAGCCGGGATATCGATCCGTATATGACATGTTCAACATTCGCCCTGAATCCTGCCTCTGCAGCGCATTCATTCTCATAACATTCTAGCACGTCGCCGATTGCGGCATCCATGGCATCAGGACTAAGCACGGTATGGCCATGATTGATGAGTTCACTGACCAAGATGCTTGCTACCGCCTCAGTTGTTGGATAGGCTACACCGACGGGTTTAAGATGTAAGACGCCATACTGTGCCGCATCTGTAAACAAGGGCGTGAAACATACTAAACATAGGATAAGCCACTTGGTTCTGTTGCTTTGCATTGTTCCTCCTTGTGCATAATTGCTGCCGGCAGCATGCGTTGGAATCGAGCGCTACTGCCGGCAGCCCATGTGATGGTCGCTAACTTTGTAAAGTCTCTCAAAGACATTATACTCCACAGTAGTGCAATGTCTGTGCCAGCATAAAGCTATGCAATTTCGACGGAAATGTGATACATCTGCACATAAATCATACTCAATGCACAATAATTGTGCAAGAAACAGCCTCCAAGAATGGTCGACTATTCAACCATTTTTATTTTCTTGGGTTCTCAGTATATGAATGAACTGCCGCCTATGAATTCGCGCAGGATAGAATTCGATGGGACATCCCGATCCGGAAGACCATAGAATAGGTTTAGAAAATCAAGAATTCTTTTCGCCTCAATGTATTCTGACGATTCTTTTTTTATTCGTTTGAGTATCGGCACGCAGAATCGCTTGAGCACGGCTGGTTCATATATGAGCGCAGAATTGAACATCTCGTCAGCCTCTGCCTGATACGGGTATATGTTCTGCTCTTCGCCCCTTCGAACCGAACCCCAGAGCCGTAATACCTTCTGAACACGGTAGCCCCGGAAATATGTGTCACGCGCGATTCGTCTGATCATGCGTGTGTCGGTTGTGGAAATGCGGTTGTGATCGTCGATATTGAGTTGGGTCAAGGCGCTGATGTAGATTTTGAATTTAAATGACCTGGGGATTTTATGGGTAAGCGCATCGTTGAGGCAGTGTATCCCTTCGAGTAAAACCACGCCATCACATGGAGCAGGAATTCTTTCTCCCTTGTTACGTCGCCCAGTGATGAAATTGAATTTGGGTATCTTTACTTCTTTGCCCTCCATAATCTTAAGCAAATGTTCATTGAGGAGTGGTACATCAACCGCATCGATCGATTCAAAATCGAGCCTACCGAATTCGTCTTTAGGAGTCCTGCTGTGAGGTAGAAAATAATCGTCGGTGGAAATGATGATCGGCTTAATGCCGTTGACGATGAGTTGTATTGCCAGACGTTTGGTGAAAGTAGTTTTGCCCGCACTGCTGGGTCCGGCGATGAGTATAATTTTGCTTTTTTCTTTGACGATACGATCGGCGATATAAACAATCTTCTTCTCATGTAAAGCCTCGACAACCTTGATTATTTCAGGACCTTTCTCCTGCGTGATTGCCTGGTTCAGAGGTCCTACCTGGGTGATGCCCAAGATCTTGGCCCATTCCACGTATTCATTGAAAATGCGGGTGAGACTGGGTTGTGGAAGGAATTCGGGCAGTATTGAAAGGTCCTGCCAGGTGGGGAAGACCATTATGAATCCCGGAGGGAAGTTCTTCAAGTAGAAGATGGGTGTCTGTGATGTGGAATCGAAGGGCGGGATGGCGTACATGTCATAAAGATCGAGCAGAGAATATACCGTGATGTTCTGCTTGCGTATGTTTTTGAGAAGCCTGACCTTATCGAGCATGTTGAGATTCTTGAATAGATAGATTGCTTTCTTGATAGGAAAATTAGCGCGTTGAATTGGTAGATCGTCGTTGATCAGCTTTTTCATTAGGGTTTCGATGTTCTTGACATATTTAGCCGTCAGCTGCTCTTCAAGAGTGCAGTAAAATCCCTTGCTCATAGAATGCTCTATGCGCAGTCTCGATTTTGGGAATAATTTCTTCGCCGCAACACAAAGAATGAGCGACAGTGTTGACTGATAACGCCGCCATTCATTCAATTTGTGCAAATCATCACGGGTTCTTGTTTTTTTTGGCAACACGTTATCTTCTTGGCCCGAATATTGCAGTACCGATGCGAATCATGTTGGAACCTTCTTCGATGGCCACCTCAAAATCAGAAGTCATGCCCATGGAAAGGACAGGAAATGGGCGATCACATTCCTGAGACAATTCATCTCGTAAATCGCGTAGCATGCGGAAGCATGGCCTTGATGCTTCTGGATCATCAATTGCCCAGCCAGGACCAATGGTCATCAGTCCGAGAACATCTACTTTCTTGAGTTTCCTGATGTTGTCGTAAAGGTCAAAGACCTCATTGGGTGCAAGGCCGAATTTTGACGCTTCCTTTGAGGTATTGACTTCAATGAGGCAATCTATCTGCTTGGTAGCTCTCTTCTCGATTTCTTGGGCGAGCCTTAAGGAATCAAGACTCTGGATCATTTGGAAAACCCTCACCGCATCCTTTACTTTGTTGGTTTGAAGGTGACCAACCATGTGCCAATCGATTTTGTCACCGATGATTGTGTACTTCTGGCGCATCTCCTGGACTCTATTTTCTCCGATGATCCTTATTCCACAGGCGATTGCCTCTTCGATCCTTGCGGTGCTAATGGTCTTGGCTACTGCAACGATTGTTATTTCATCGGGATTTCGATCTGCCCGAACAGCCACCTCATCTACCCGTGCTCTGAGTCTTTCGATGTTTTCTTGGATCGTCACGTGTAATTATATGAAATAAGCAAAGGGTGTCAATCACGGCCGTTAAAGCGTTCCATGCATTGTATCGTTGACTTTGGCCGTCATTTTGATATAATAGAGTGAAAGGAGACTTATGGCAAGGAGATGTACGATATGCGGCAGAGGTGTACGTGTTGGCTCAAGCATTAGCCATGCAGACAATGTTTCAAAAAGAAGATTTCGCATTAATCTTCAGAGAGTCAGAGTAAAAATGGGCGGTGAGATAAAAAGAATACTTGTTTGCACCAGGTGTTTGCATGCCGGCAAGGTAAAGAAAATTCAGTAACCCAGTGCCAAGATTCAATCCCTTTGACTATATTTTTATATTAAGACCACTGATTGTCATACCATCATGGAATTTTCTCCTGATTGGTGCTTATCTGGCTACCAGGCAGGGCAGATTCACAATTGAGATTATTCTAGGATTAGTGATCTACACCTGTGTCATGGGTGGTGTCTATATTCTGAATCAGATAATGGACATCGAGACTGACCGTGCGAATAAGAAACTCTTCCTCCTGTCTGCAGGCTATGTGCCCAAAACCGCAGCTTACGTTGAGATGGCGGTGCTGTGGTTGGTGGCATGCTTACTGTCTCTGCAGTTCGGTGGGGTCTTTTTGCTGTTCATATTAATATCGATACTACTGGGCGTCATGTATTCCTTGTCTCCTATTAAGCTGAAGGGGAAGCCGATTCTGGACACTCTTGCCAATGGTATCGGCTACGGCATGATCAACTTTGCGATTGGTTGGTTGCTGCTCAGGGAATTTGACCCGGCAATGTTTGGTCGATTCTTGCCATATTTTCTCAGCATAAGTGCTGTTTTTGTTAATACTACAATTGTCGATATTGAAGGTGACCGCAAAGCGAACGAGATCACGACCGGCGTTTTCTTGGGGGCAAATGTTGCTCATGTTGTCTCTACGATTATCATGGCGGCGGCGATTATTTCTGCATACATTCAGCGCGACTATATCTGTTTGATCCCGGCGGCAGCTTCTTTTCCATTATTTGTTTACACGTCAGTCTATATTCTAATAAACAATAGAGTAAACCGAAAAGCGACAATCGCCTCATTTAGATTGCCCGGTTTGTTGTTTACTCTGATTACCGCCGTTTTGTATCCGATTTATTTTCTGGTCTTACTCGTCGTCTTGGTCGCGATGAGGATTTACTACAGGCAACGATTTGGCATGACCTATCCGACCCTGGCTGGGGGATGAGCTTTGGGGATCTTGTCTACTTTCTTTCGGCCCGATTTACTGCTGTGAGTGCAATCGTTATTGATACCAATGGCGTGAAGGATAACAAAAAAGGGATGGTAAAACCATCCCTTTTTTGACATTTTGTCCCTATTTTACGGAGTTTTTGAGATCACGTCCCGCCTTGAACTTTGGAGCCCTTTTTGCCGGTACCTGGATCGGCTCACCTGTGCGAGGATTGCGGGCGGTTCTTGCCTTTCTCTGAGAAACTGAGAATGTTCCGAAACCCACTAATGCTACTTTGTCACCACTTACCAAAGCATTGGTAACCGATTCGACAAAAGTATTCAAGGCAATACCAGCAGCACGTTTAGATATCTTCGCTCTTACTGCCATTTTTTCAATCAGTTCTGCTTTCGTCATAGCTTTTCACCTCCTTTTGTTCATCACTATAGCTATTTTACGCGTAATTCGGAGTTTGTCAAGCCCCAATTGACGTATTTTCAAGGGTTGGCGCGTCATCATCATTTATTGCACAAAGTTGACACGATTGAATAAATTATTATAATAACGTTAATGACTACAAAAATCGCAGTGTTGACGAGCGGTGGTGATGCTCCGGGGATGAATGCGGCGATTAGGGCTGTAGTACGAACTTCACTACACTTCGGATTTGCAGTGTCGGGCGTGAGAGATGGCTACAACGGTTTGGTGTTTAACAACATCGAGGAATTGGATCGCAGTTCGGTAGCTAATATAATTCAACGGGGTGGTACCATACTGGGTACTGCGCGGTCGAGCGATTTCGAGACGGCCGAAGGTATGGATAAGGCAAAGAAAGTACTCGTAGAACGCGGAATCGATGTGCTCATCGTGATCGGCGGTGATGGGACAATGCGCGGCGCCAAGCAGTTCTCTGAAGAGCATGATGTAAATGTGCTCGGCCTGCCGGGCACAATCGACAATGATCTATACGGCACCGACTTCACCATTGGCTTTGATACCGCAATCAACAACGCCTTGGAGGCAATTGATCGAATAAGGGATACGGCAGCATCTCTGGAGAGGCTTTTCTTTGTAGAGGTGATGGGGCGCTTCTCAGGTTTCATTGGTCTGGCAGTTGGTCTGGCAGGCGGTGCTGAGGACGTCCTGATTCCCGAAACACCGACTGATGTTAATGCGTTGGCCAATAAGATCAACGAGAGTACAAGAAAAGGAAAGAAGTCGAATATCATCATTGTCTCAGAAGGTGACGAGGCCGGTAATGCCTTTACCATTGCGGAAAAGGTTAAGGATTGTATCAAGGAGGATTACCGAGTCGCGGTCTTGGGTTATATACAGCGTGGCGGATCGCCGACTGCGAATGACCGTATTCTTGCCTCCAAGCTGGGCTTTGCAGCGGTTGAGGCAGTGCAGAAGGGGATTAAAGGCTGCATGGTGGGGGAGGTAGACAAGAAGATTGTCTTTACACCCTTTGAAGACACATACAAGAAGAAAAAGAAGATCGATCCCGCGATATACAAGATAATTGAGATTCTGGCTACATAGCACAGAATATACAGAGAGAAACTCCAGACCTTAAAACACAGAAACTGGGGACAGGCATACACTTTTACACTTTTGTGCTTCGCACATCTATCATCCCGCATCTGGCGAAGTCCGTTGACTCTCGTAGAATTCACGCGACTCTGCGGAGATCCTCGTCGGCGGGACTTTGATGAAAACACAAGACTACAGAGATATCTCAGAAGGACTGTCCTTCCCTGTGTATCCAAAAGTGTAAAAGTGTATGCCTGTCCCCATTGATTCCAGAGGTGTTGGAGCGCTGATTCGGCTTTTTTGTTCTACAACAGATGGTGCTGGGAGAAGGAGTAATAACCCTGTTCGCAGATTATTACGTGATCAATTACCTGTACACCCATAAGATCACCGGCGCCGCGTAGCCTTTCGGTTATCTTTAAATCATCTTCCGATGGCTTGAGTATGCCGCTGGGATGATTATGGATGAGGAAGATTGCACTCGCATCCTCGTTGAGGGCGAATTGGAATACTTCACGCGGGTGAACAAGACTGGCGTCCTTGATGCCCTTCGAAATTGTGTGTTCATTGATGAAGGTATTTCTTCCATCAACCGCGACAACCTTGAAGACCTCATGTTTAAGGCCTCCAATCAGCGGATAGTAGTATTTGTAGATGGCTTCCGGGTTTTGGAATTTGATCTTTTTACCAGTCCTGTTGGACAATGATCGTCGGCCTGCCTCGAGCGCAGCAAGTATCGATATTATTTTCACCCTGCCTAACCCGGCAATTCCTAATCTCTCAATTTCACCCACGGATTTCTGACTCAGTTTTCTTAAGTCCCCTGTCCGATTCACTATTTCTTTGGCCAGGTCCAGGGCTGTCTTGTTCTTCAGCCCCTTGCCGATCACGATGGCCAGTAGCTCGGTGTCGGTTAGTCCGTAGCTACCCTTTTCGTAGAACTTCTCGCGTGGCCGATCGCCTGCAGGCCAGTCTTTGATTTTCAACTATTTAAATAAGGCAAAGCGTAAGATGAAACATGCGAAGACAATGGATACGGTTGACATGAGTTTAATGAGAATGTTGAGTGACGGCCCGGCGGTGTCTTTGAAAGGATCGCCTACCGTATCGCCTACAACCGCTGCTTTGTGTTCGGGTGAACCTTTTCCACCAAGCTCACCCTTCTCGATGTATTTTTTTGCATTATCCCAGGCGCCACCAGAGTTAGCCATCATCAGGGCAAGCGCGAAACCGGTTATCAGGGCACCAACGAGCAACCCGATCACACCATTGGGGCCTAATAATATGCCGGTGAGAATGGGCACTGCTACGACGAGTAATGCGGGTTTGATCATCTCCTTTTGTGCGGCAACCGTGCAGAGGTCAACAGTCTTAGCATAATCAGGCTGTGCCTTGCCCTCCAGCAAACCCTTTATTTCCTTGAACTGCCGCCGTACCTCAAGCACGATATATCCGGCCGTACGGCCGACTGCTTTTATTGTTTGCGAGCAGAAGAGAAATGGCATCATGGCGCCTAGAAACAAACCGATGATGACCTGGGGGTTGGTTATTCGAAAATCGAAGGCAGGAAATACCCTTGCAATCTGACTTCGGTAAGCAGCGATCAATGCCAGCACGGTGAGGGCTGCTGAGCCAATTGCGAAACCTTTACCCGTGGCGGCGGTTGTGTTACCGATAGCGTCCAGGGCATCGGTTCTCGTACGTACCTCTTCGGGTAAGTTAGCCATCTGGGCATTGCCACCCGCATTGTCAGCAACCGGTCCATAGGCATCCGTAGCAAGGGTGATACCCAAGGTGGATAACATTCCAACCGCTGCTATGGCTACGCCAAACAAACCATATTCGGGACGTGTAGCACCGCCGGGTATGTAGTAAGCAGCGATGATTGCGAGGGCGACAATAAGAATGGGCGGGACAGTTGACAACATCCCGACACTGATTCCTTCGAGGATGACGGTGGCTGGACCGGTTCTTGCCGCGGCAGCAATCGCTCTTGTCGGGCGATAGGTGTCCGAGGTGAAAAATTCTGTTGAATAGCCAATGATGACGCCACAGGCAAGGCCGATCAGTATTGGCCAGTAGAAATTGAAATTACCGGGCAGCACATATTTTATGACGACAGCTGAGATGATGGCCATGACAATGCCTGCCATCCAGATGCCTTTTCTTATCGCAAATAACAGTGCGTGCTGGCTCGCTTCTTCTTTGGTGCGTACGAGGAAGGTGCCGATTATCGATGATAGAACACCGGCGGCAGCAAGAATGAGTGGCAGCACGATTCCAGAGAATCCTAACCCGGCAGCAAAGGCTAAGGCCATGGCTGCAACAATGGAACCCACATAGGATTCATACAGGTCAGCGCCCATACCCGCAACATCGCCAATATTGTCACCAACGTTGTCGGCGATCGTCGCAGGATTGCGTGGGTCATCTTCAGGAATATCGGCTTCGACTTTGCCCACCAGGTCTGCGCCGACGTCGGCCGCTTTGGTAAAAATCCCGCCACCAACGCGGGCGAAGAGTGCTTGAAAGGATGCCCCCATGCCATAACAGATAAGGGTCTGCGTGATAATCAACAAGCGCTCGTCGGTTGGCAGTGCCCGGTATATCCAGTTTAGGAGAAAGAACCAGACACTCAAGTCCAACAGACTCAATCCGACAACGACAAAACCCATGACGCCACCGGCCGCGAATGCTACACGCAGGGCACTGTTAAGACTGGTTCTCGCGGCGTTTGCGGTCCGGGCTGAGGAATGCGTTGCCTGGGCCATACCGATGAAACCAGAAAGGGCAGAAAAGAATCCACCAGTCAGAAAAATGAACGGCACAAAGGTGGGCAGCAATTTGTTCAGAGAAAGAATGAGTAAAATGACAAAGACTACACCGAAGATTATCGCAACGACCCGATACTGTCTCTTGAGATATGCGCGCGCCCCTTCACGTACCGCCTGTGCGATCTGCCTCATCATGTCGGTACCTTCGTCGAATTTTCTCGTTGTCTTTGATAGGAACAAAGCATACAAAAGAGCAATGAGTGAACCTATCGGTGCAAACACGAATATCGTTAACACATTACCTCCTCAAATAGAAGATTTTCGGTATTTCCCTTTTGTGTGCGCTCCTTTTCACCACATCACGCAGTTTACGGCAGGTCTCATCAATGACCTCCCCCTTATCGATCTTCCTGAGCGCTTCATCCATTTGATCGTAGGTGAAACCGATTTCTCCTTCATCGGTTTGGCCGAACCAAAGGCCTGCGCTGGGTACTTTGTTTATTATCTCTTCGGGGATATCGAGCTCACGTGCGAGTTCTCTGACTTCACCCTTATACAGATCGCCCAGGGGTAGAATATCACATGCACCATCGCCATGCTTGGTAAAATAACCGAGTGAAATCTCGGTCTTATTACCCGTACCACACACGAGATAGTTATGCAGATTTGCATAGTAGTACAGCACTATCATGCGTAAACGGGCTTTAATATTTCCTGAAGTGACACGATCGCCATCCGGCAGGAGTTTTACCAGGTTGTTGTATGTTGTCGTCAAATCGATGTATTGGGTTTTGATATTTAGAGATGTTGCTAGAGCAGTGGCATCATCAAGGTCTTTGACATCCGATTCAATGGGTAGTATCAAACCCAAGCATTCGTCGGTCGCCTGTTTGATCAAGGCAGCACAGATCGAGGAATCCAACCCACCACTCATGCCCAAGACAAAACCCTTGGTGCCGGTATCTCTAAGCCCGTCTTTTAACCACTCAACTATTTGCTGTGCGATATCTTTCCACATTTTGTTATGATTATAATGAAAACCCATTAAAAATCAAGTTTGGAGACCTAATTGAACACAACCCTAGATTCCTGATGTTTTGGCACTTTGGCAATTACCAAGATGCCAAAATGGGCGCGCCGGCGCTCTAGTATATATACAATTTCGTGTGGTGTTTTTACAACCCCTTCTGTTCTTTTGAAAATTCTAAATCCTGTTCTGGGGTCAGGTCTCTACCCCCTCCGCTTCGCTCCGAGGGCATGCTTTGAACATAAGATACAGCGAACTCCGAGCGCCGTAATGCGTAGGCAGCGAGATTGCTACCCCGATACGATCTACGAACCCTACGGGGCACCGCGCTCTCCGCCTGAGGCGGATTCACTCGCAATGACGCCGTACGTCGGAATGACCGGAATAGTTTCGGATTTCGTGCTTTGGGTTTCTGATTTGTTCTCCCGTTCGGGGATTCTCGTAAATTCAATCAAATCAAAGATTTGAGTATTTACGGAATCGGATTTCGAATTTAGAATTTCTGCAACAGCAGGGGGTAGAGACCTGACCCCAAGTCGTCCCTTGATTTTGCTGGTAATCTGCGGATAATCCTATGATGAAAAATAAGGAATTGGCGAGGATCTTCAGCCGGATGGCCGATGCGCTTGAGTTGAAGGGCGAGATGGGTTTTCGCATTGTAGCTTATCGCAAGGCGGCGCGCATACTCGATGACCTCGTTGAAGATGTTGAGGTATTGAACCGCGCGGGGAAGATTGTCGACCTGCCCGGTATTGGTGAGGGTATAGCAAAGAAGATTGCCGAATATCTCGAAACCGGAAAGATGAAAAAGTATGAGGAAGTAACGAGGGGAATTCCCGATACACTGTTGAACATGCTCGACATACAGAATCTCGGACCAAAGACACTCGCTCTCGCTAACAAGAAGCTCGGTGTGAAGACCTTACGGGATTTAAAAAAGGTGATTGCTAATGGTGAGCTGGCGAAGCTGCCGCAGATGGGTGAGAAGAAGGTAGAGAATATAAAGAAAGGCATCGAATTTTATGAAAGAGGTCATGAACGGCTCTCGATTGCGGTGGCTGAACAAGTGGCATCCGAGATCGCAGCGTACTTGAAACAGAATGCCAAAATCCAAAATATCTCATCGGCTGGTTCTCTGCGACGATGGAAAGAGACTATTGGTGATGTTGATATACTCGTCACTGGCAAGCAGGGAGCAAAGATAGTGCGGACATTTACGAAATTCCCAAAGACAGAGCGTGTGCTTGCGGCGGGTGAAACCAAGGGTTCGATCATTGTTGAAGGTGGTGTACAGGTCGATCTCAGAATCGTTGCGCCGAAATCCTACGGTGCGGCACTTCAGTATTTCACGGGTTCTAAGGCACACAATGTTAGGTGCCGTAATATTGCCAAAGCGAAGGGCATGAAGCTGAGCGAATATGGTTTGTTCAAAGGACACAAGACCGTAGCCGGCAAGAGTGAGGAGGAGGTGTACAAGGCTCTTGGTCTGGCTTATATACCTCCCGAGTTGCGTGAGGACCGGGGTGAAATTGAAGCCGCGCGCAAGAAGAAACTGCCCAAGCTGGTAGAATGGAAGCAGATCAGAGGAGATTTGCAAATGCACTCGACGTATTCAGACTCTTCGGCAACAATCGCTAATCTCGTTGAAGAAGCTGAAAAGTTGGGTTATGAATACATATTGATAACCGACCATTCAAAATCAGCATCGTATGCCCATGGTTTGGAGGTTGAGCGCTTGAAAAAACAGTGGAGGGAGATCGATAAGATCAACAAGAAGTCAAAGAAAGTGCATGTGCTAAAGGGCATCGAGGTTGATATTTTGAAGGACGGTAAGCTTGATTATCTGGACAAGATTCTGAAGCGGCTTGACCTCATTGTTGCGTCGATTCATCAGGGTTTCACAAAGAACGTGACGGAGCGAGTATGTGAGGCAATGGATAACCCTTATGTTGATATTATCGGTCACCCGACCGGTCGTCTGATATCATCGCGTGAGGGATACGCCATTGACATCCATCAGGTGATGGAGAAAGCAGCCGAGACCGGCACCTGGCTTGAGTTGAACGCCTACTGGGACAGGCTCGATTTGAGTGACGTAAACCTGAAGGTCGCCAAGGATATGGGTATTAGGATATCGATTGGTACTGATGCGCATGATACAAAGGGGTTGCTCTGGATGAAATTTGGCGTTGCGACCGCACGCCGGGGTTGGCTGGAGCCGCATGATGTAGTTAACACATATTCAATGAAAAAGTTGCTCGGGTCTAGAAAGGTTTTTAAGAAATAATTCGTATATTAATACTTGTATATTTTCTTACCGCGTTCCAGTTCATAGAGATGTACATTGGCATATGCGGCATGTACTGTGTTTGGATAGGATGATACTACTATACTGAATAGTCTAATCGCTTCTTCCCTGAAATCTGTAGCCGCGGTGATTTCATACAAAACACGGTTCAAATAACCCATCTCTGATAAAGCTAGCATGTATTCATCTGTATCTTCGGATTTTATGGAGAACTCGTGCCACATAGTCAATTCTTGCTTGATGATTTCGACGGAGTCATCCCAGGGAAGATGCGCGATCCGGAATAGGTTAATCAACCGATATTCTGCTTTGGCAGCGTACGGGTTATTAGGGAACATCTCGACTAGCATTCGATAGACATCACCGTTATAGAAGCGCTGATTGATCTTCTCGTTCAGTGAAATATCGGGGAGTGAGTCGTCGCTGTCTTTTGTTGCCAGTGCTTCATATGATTGTCCCAAGTAGTACATCGCCTCGGCGAGATACCGTGAGTCATCAAAGTACTTGACGAAGATGTCCAGCAGACGCATCGCCTTGCCGTACTCGCCCTCATCGAAGTAGCCGCGTGCAAAAACAAACTGTTCGTCTTCAGCGATTTCGGAGTCGAAGTCGATGAGCACGTTTCGGTCTAATTCACCAACCGCGCTGTCGTACTCTACCGTGACTCTATCGTCGGTGTGCTGGAGGATATCCACCATGTCTCCTGTTCTCAGAAGACGCATCTTGTGGTCATCACCGTAGAACAGAATGTTGTCGACTATGACGACACCACTGTTGATAGCAATAGACAGTAGGATTATTGAAATGATCATTTCGCAAGTATATAGGATTTTCGTGGTTAGTCAATAAAGTGTCTATTGCAACGAAGGCTGGGGTCAGGTCTCTACCTCCGCTGTTGCGGAAATTCTAAATTCGAAACTCGAAACTCTTCACCCGGTGGAATGAACTCCTGGTATTCCACGGGGTAAACAAATCAGAATTTCAAAACTCGAAATTCAAAACGATTCTGGTCATTTCGACGTACAGCGTCATTGCGAGCGAATCCGCCTCAGGCGGAGAGCGTGGTTCCGTTTCTGGATTTTTCAGAAACGAGGATCTCCGCAGAGTCTCGTTAGACTCTACGAGAGTCTACGGACCTCGTTCCGAATTCTCGGAACGGGACAATCTCACTGGACACGAGACACATAAGTTGGACAAAAGTTAACAAAGTATGGCAGGTTGGTTTTGTTAACATTCATTGGGCTTTCTGACAAAGGTACGGGGTTCTAAGCCTTCTTGAGCCGTCTTCTGCCCATGTTGACACTCGTGGCGGAAGCGTACGGGGGGGAGACTTGACCTCGGATAAACAGATTGACTTCCCTCCGGTTTTCTTATATCATGAGACGAGGAGGATGAATGGCATTCAATGTCTTGGTCATCAATCCGGGTGCAGGTTCGACGCGAACCGCACTTTATGAGGATGAGGTGCCAATCTTTGAGGAGAATATCAGACACTCCCCAGATGAGTTGTTGAAATTCGGTACAATAATTGACCAGTATCAGTATCGCAGAGACAAAATAATGATGCTTCTGGAGTCTAAGGGTACTGACCTTAAGTCACTGCACGCAGTGGTTGGCAGGGGCGGTCCATTCAAGCCCTTAACGAGTGGTACTTACCGTGTAAACGAGAAACTGATCGATGATATCAAAAGGGGCAATTATCAGTCAGAGCATCCGTCGCTCCTTGGAGCAATGATCGCCAAAGAAATCGCCAATGCACTAAACATCGAGGCGTATTTTGTGGATCCGGTATCGGTTGATGAATTCTGGGAGCTCTCAAGATTCTCTGGCCTGAAAGACATTAAGAGAAAGGCCTTGAGCCATGCCCTGAATGTCCGTATGGTTGCAAAGAAGGCAGCCAAGGAACTGGACAAACCCTATGATGAATGCAACTTCATTGTTGTCCATCTGGGTACGGGTATCACGGTCGCCGCGCATCACAAAGGGAAGCAGGTTGATTCGTCCAATGCGAATGAAGATGGTCCGTTCTCGCCACAGCGGACCGGAGCTCTGCCCACGATTCCTTTGGCAAAGTTGTGTTTCAGTGGTGACTACAAATACGAGGATATAAAGAGGAAATTGAACCGAGAAGGCGGGCTGTTATCTTACCTGGGTACGGATGATATTCAGGAAATCGAGAAAAGGATCGCCCAGGGTGATAAGGAAGCCGAGGGTGTATACAATGCTTTGATCTACCAGATTGCCAAGGAAGTCGGCGCCTATGCCGTTGTCCTCAAGGGAAAGATCGATGCCATCATCATTACAGGGGGGATTACTAACTCTGAGGACTTTGTTGGGCAACTGAAAGGATGGATCAGTTTCTTATGCCCTCAGTTTTTTGTGTACCCGGGCGAAGGAGAAATGGAAGCGCTAGCGCTTGGTGTGTTACGAGTTTTACGAAAAGAAGAACAGGCGAAAGATTACGAGTAGCCTCATGTTGACGCCTGCTTTGACCCGTCGGGGGACAGGCATACACTTTTACACTTTTTTGTGTCGCACATCGATTTCAGTGATATCTAAGAAGGGATATTTTTTCCCGTAGCTCCAAAAGTGTAAAAGTGTATGCCTGTCCCCATATTGACACACCGGGGTTTCTGTTTATAATATGCCTCACCTATGAAATCACTATTATCGGGTAATGAAGCCGTTGCCCGGGGTGCCTGGGAGGCAGGCTGTATTGTAGCCACAGCATATCCAGGAACTCCATCAACCGAGATTCTTGAAAATATCAGCAAGTATCCAGAGATTAACAGCGAGTGGTCAGTCAACGAGAAGGTTGCTTTAGAGGTTGCGGCCGGGGCAAGTTTTGCAGGAGCTCGTGCGCTTGTCGCAATGAAACATGTGGGCCTGAACGTTGCCGCTGATCCATTTTTTACCATGGGGTACTCCGGGGTGACCGGTGGGTTGGTGATTGTCTCGGCTGATGATCCGGGTATGTGGTCTTCGCAAAATGAACAGGACAACCGGCACTATGGAAGACATGCCAAGGTGCCAGTGCTTGAGCCAGCTGATTCCAACGAAGCGAAGATCTTTACAAGAATCGGTTTTGAAATTTCTGAGAAATATGATACTCCTGTTCTCCTACGGTTGACAACAAGAATATGTCATTCCTCGTGTCTTGTCGACCTTGGTCAGAGAAAAGAGACAGACATCAAGGGATATGTTAAGGACATGAAGAAAAGACTCGTTCTGCCCGCACATGCCCGGGTTCTGCATACTATAGTCGAAGAACGTCTCAAGAAGATTGCTGCATACAGTGAGCTCTTTCGGTATAACAAAATCGAGCGTGGCGATAAGACCCTGGGCATCATAACCTCTGGCGTATCTTATCAGTATGCAAAAGAGGTATTTCCCGATGCGAGTTTTCTGAAGCTATCCCTAACTTATCCCTTGCCGGAAAAGTCCATCAGGAAATTCGCCAAGCAGGTCAGAAGAATAATTGTTGTCGAAGAGGGAGATCCGATTCTTGAGACCGAGATAAAGGCGATGGGTATCAGAGTCACGGGCAAAGAGAAGATCCCATTGTGTGGTGAGTTGACGACTAGGGTGCTGAGGGACAGTTTTTTCAAGGTCAGAAAATCTAGGAAAAAGGAAGGCAGAATACCACCGCGTCCCCCAGTGCTATGCCCGGGTTGCCCCCACCGTGGCTTTTTCTATATAGTTAACAAACTGAAGCTCGTCGCGACCGGGGACATTGGTTGTTATACCCTGGGTGCTTTGCCACCGCTCAATGCCATGGATACATGCGTGTGCATGGGCGCCTCGGTCACCAATGCCCAGGGTCTTGAGAAGGCATTGGGTAAGGATTTCAGCAAGAAACTGGTTGCCGTGCTCGGTGATTCAACGTTTTTCCATTCAGGTATCACTGGCCTGGTCAATGCAGTATACAATAAAGGAAATTTGAATTTGATTATTCTCGACAATTTCACCACAGCAATGACCGGACATCAGCCGCATCCAGGTACTGGCAAACTCGCAAGGGGTGAGCAGGGTAAACGCATACCGCCCGAGGAAATCGCACGGGGTTGCGGTGTAGAATTAGTGAGAGTGGTTAATCCCAACGATTTGAAAGCGACCGAGGAGGCAATAAAAGAAGCGCTTGCTTATGATGGTGTTGCCGTTCTGATCTTCCGAAGACCCTGTGCTCTGTTGGTTAAGCCGCGCACGCCCTATCGAATTGATCCGGAATTGTGTAACGGCTGCCGGCTTTGTCTGCACATTGGCTGCCCGGCAATAAGCCTGATTTCTCCAAGGGGTCGAGAAAAACCATTGGCCGTGGTGGATGAAGCATTGTGTGTTGGTTGTGGATTGTGTGTGCAACTCTGTCAACGTGATGCAATCGTGCTAACTGAGAAATCGGATGCCTAAGAAAATCGCAAATACTACGAATATCGTGATCTGCGGCGTGGGCGGTCAGGGTATCATATTGGCTTCGGATGTTTTGTGCCAGGCTGCTTTCCTTGAGGGCTTCGACGTTAAGAAGAGTGAAGTTCACGGTATGGCACAGCGTGGAGGCAGCGTAATAACCCATGTGCGTTTTGGTAAAAAGATCTATTCACCATTGATCGAAGAGGGAACGAGCGATTTCGTGTTGGCGTTCGAAAAACTCGAGGCTTTGCGCTACGCACATTACCTGAAAAAAAGTGGTAGAATCATTGTCGACAATCGTGAAATATCGCCGATGAGCGTGCTTGTTGGTCAAGCAGACTATCCGGCAAACATCGACCGGGAACTCGAAAAGTCTGGCAAGACGGATTTTGTTGATGCAACCACCGTTGCCGTAGAACTGGGTAATATGCGTGTCGTTAACATATTACTCCTGGGTGTGCTTTCAAAATACTTGGATTTTAAAAGGGAGTCCTGGGAAGAATCAGTTAGGAAAAACATCAAAGAAAAATTCGTAGAATTGAACATAACCGCATTCAACAAAGGACAGACATCCTGATAGACACCGCAGAATTCAACCTGGAGTGATATGACTAGGTTGTTTGTGTACATGGCTGGATCTGGTGTGGAGTTGAACAAGGATGTAATTTCGATCGGCACTACCTTCAATTATGATATCCCTCTGAGAAAACAACTGCCGATGATCGACCGAGTGGGTTTCAGATATATTTCACTGGGTGCGCGGGTCGAGCATTCGGGTTACTTGACCGCGTCGGGACGACAAAGAATCAAAAAAACAGTAACCAGTCATGGCATAAGGATTTGCTCGCTTCATACTTCCTTCGGTAAGAATATTGATATTTCGTCTCCTGATCCCGCGAAGACAGGCAAGACCATAGACTGCTACAGGCGATGTATTGATGCCGCATAATATCTTGGTGCACGAGTTGTGATATTTCATCCAACCGCCTACATGCAATTCGATAATCTGGACTCCCGTAAAAAGGTGATCATAGAAAATGTGAATAGATTATTAGATCATGTCCATGATACAGAGGTTAGTTTGGCTGTCGAAAATGAACATTTCGCACCGGCTAATGATATCTTGAGATTTTCGCTGGATGGGATACGCGATTCAAAATACGGATTCTGCTATGATACATCTCACGATAATCTGACCAGCCAGCCGCTTAAGATATTCCAGCGGTATGGCCACCGGCTCCTAACTACGCACATCTCAGATAATCGGGGTGAGAGGGACGACCATATGCTACCCTATGAGGGTTCTTTTCCATGGCCGGGCTTTTGCCGAACTTTTTCCAGGGTTCATTTCAGTGGTGTTCCCCTATTGGAAGTAGAGATGCGCGAATCAGCTTTTGACTCTCCGAGCGAGTTTCTGCAGGAAGCCTTTACCCGTGGCCAGCGACTGTTGAGCGCATGCCGTAGGACATGAAGGAGCGAGTCAGGCAATACAGAAAAGGTATTGTCTACACCACGGTCGCCTTCTTCGCGTGGGGCGTGCTCCCATTCTACTGGAAAGCGCTTGGGGCAGTACCAGCCTTCGAAATTCTTGCGCATAGGATTCTCTGGTCTTTTGTTTTCATAACCATCGTCCTGGCGGTTCGAAGAAACACACAAGTAAAAGCTCTGCTTAAGGATCCCAGAAGCAGAAAGTCACTGCTTGTTACGAGTGCACTGATCGGTCTTAACTGGTTCACATATGTCTATGCGGTAAACAGTGGGCACATTGTAGAAGCAAGCATGGGTTACTACATAAATCCTTTGGTGAGTATTTTCCTTGGCATCGTGATATTGAAGGAGCGACTGGATTTATTACAGATATTATCTTTTGTGCTTGCCTGCGGGGGTGTTTTGTATTTGACCATGGATTATGGTAAATTTCCATGGATCGCGGTTTTGCTGGCATGTGCGTTTGGTCTCTATGGGTTGTTCAAGAAGACATCGAATCTCCAATCCTTGCCCAGCTTGATGATTGAGACGATGCTTCTGTCGCCGCTGGCACTCGGGATAATTGTCTATCAGGCATCGATCAGTAGAGGGTCGTTTTTCAGCATATCGATTAAAACTGATTTCCTGCTGATTTTTGCCGGTGTGATTACGACGCTCCCACTATATTGGTTTGCACAAGGTGCAAAACGGATACCTTTGTCGAGTGTCGGATTCCTGCAGTACATCGCGCCAACACTCATGCTATGTATAGGTGTCTTCGTGTACAATGAAACCTTTACCAGGGCTCATTTGATAAGCTTTGGATTAATATGGATTGCTCTGGTTCTATATAGTCTAACCCTCGTGAGGACATCAAGGTCTTAGAAGCACTCTGGAGTTTATTCTCATCTACTTGTGTATTCAACCTTCCTTGACAGTCATGCGGAGTCAGTTATAATTCTCTGTAAAGGTTCGTGATTGGCAAATGTACGGGATGTATCGAATTGGCAATGCAGCATCAGAGAGGAGGTGAGACAAATGCGTACCATCATTGTATTATCCATACTTGCCCTCATCGCTTTTCTGGGTTGTGAACAACAAGGAGGTCAGGTAATGCCACAGTACGCTGATAAGAAAGTGGGAGTCGTCTTGTCTGGATGCGGCGTATATGACGGTTCGGAGATTCATGAGGCAGTGATAACGTTGCTGGCTTTAGACAAGACAAAGGCACAGGTGATCTGCATGGCGCCCGACATCGCGCAGCTTCATGTGATCAATCATCTCAAGGGGGAAGAAAGCACTGGTGAAAGCCGGAACGTGCTCGTTGAAGCAGCACGGATTGCGCGTGGTGAGATCAAAGACATAAAAGACTTTAGTGCTAATGACATCGATGCTTTGATTTTTCCGGGTGGATTCGGCGCTGCAAAGAATCTCTGTGATTTTGCCCTAAAGGGAAAAGACTGCATGGTTAATCAGGAAGTCGAGCGACTGGTGAAAGAGATGCATGAAGCGAAAAAACCGATGGGATTCATATGCATTGCCCCCGTTATTGCGGCGAAAGTTCTGGGGGAACATGGTCCTACGTTGACCATTGGTTCAGATGAAGGAACAGCTGCCGCTATCGAAGCTATGGGGAGCAAGCATGTTGTAAAGAAAGTCGACGAAATCGAAGTCTGCGCGGGCACAAGAATAGTGTCCACTCCTGCTTACATGTTAGGTCCTGGGATTTCAGATGTTGCCGCTGGAATTGAGAAGTTGGTATACAAAGTATTGGAACTGAGCAAGTAGCCCGTGGGACGTTAGCAGTAGCTAATACTATGTTCAGGACATTGGATCATAGCATTCCGGGTTCTTGCATACCAAAGTCAGATAGTGATGCTGCATTGCCCGATGCATACCTTGCTCATATAGGTAGCAGTCGATGTTTTTTTAGTGTTCATCGCGGGTATTCTTAATGCCGTCATCTCATATCACAAAGATTCTGGGTCATCAGCGAATGTCTTGACAGAAGTTGGTGCCGGTCGTATAATGATAGTGTAGCAATGGCGAATATCATTAAATGTCGAGGCTTCATTCTTAAGACCATACCATTCAAGGAATCGAGTCTTATAACATCCGTACTCACGAACAGACTGGGTAAAGTAAAACTATTGGCAAAAGGTGTTCGCCGGCCCAAAAGCAAGATTTGTGGAGCGATGGAGCCATTCAATTTAGATGAGGTGATCTTCTATAAGCGCGAATTCAAGGAGATTTATAATCTGAGCGATGCTGTAGTCATTGATAGTTTCGAACAAATACGCCATGATCCAGAGAGAGTCAACGCCGCACTAGTTTTGTGTGAATTCTACAATAAAACCCTACCTGCTGAAGAGGCCGATTACCAGGCGTTTTCCCTACTCATGAGGTTCCTGAATGGTCTCAGGAATGCCGATGTCTCGGTTGCCCGCACTATAGCCCTTGCTTTTCTCCTGAAAGCTTTTTCTGGGGCAGGTGTCATGCCGCACCTGGAAAATTGTGTCCGCTGCCACAAATCAATACTGAATAACGGAAAGGTCGATTTCAGCATCAACGCAGGTGGAATTGTGTGCGATGAGCATTATGACGACACGGTCGTATTCTTGAGCCGGCCCACAATCGATACACTTAGGAGCATTTATACCAGGACACAATTGCACATCGAAGATGATGCCTTGGATGAAATCGAGAATTTTCTTGCGGATTACATGTATGTTCACTTAAACAATCTACATTTGAATACTTTAAAACATTTGAAGTAATAGACTAATCATATGAAGAATTTTTTGCTGACTGGACCACCGCGTGTTGGAAAGACGACAATTGTGCGCGCGGTCATATCCAGATTGAAAGATAAATGTGCTGGGTTCTACACCGAAGAGATAAAGGAAAGCGATGAACGGGTTGGTTTCAAATTGTCAACAATTGCTAACAAGAGCTGTGTATTGTCACACAAGGATATCAGAGGACATTTTCATGTCGGTAAGTACGGCGTGAGTCTTGAATGCATTGAAGAAGTCGGTGTTCCGGCGATCAAACAGGGAATAAAGGCAGGAAAAATTATCGTCATCGACGAAATTGGAAAAATGGAAACTCTTTCCAGACCATTCAGGCTTTCGGTACTCGATGCATTGAACTCAAGATCTCTGGTGATAGGGACGATGCTCTTCAAGCGTCAACCATTTTGTGATAAGATTCGTGCGCGCAAGGATGTTGAGGTCATCGAGGTGACCGAAGAAAACCGCGATAAAATACAAGACATAATTATACAAAAACTGCAGCAATAACCACTTTTTGATTTTCTCGTTTGTCCCGTTTCTTGTGCCAAGAAGCGGGGAAAAACAGAAGAATCACAAGAGACGAGGCGGTGGGTCTAGCCCCGGTCCATTACATAATATCCTCAATCGTCTGGGTGTCAGGATTGAATCTCACATATCTTCTGAATGATGCGCTGGCTAACATGGGTACATAAAAAAGTAAAACAATGGCAAAACTCACCGATATCAGCAGCCTAACCGGGATGAATTCGGCAAGCACCCCACCCGTGGCGTAGGCGACAGGCATGAGACCTCCCGCAACGCTCATCAACAATCCGAAGACCTTACCGCGTTTGGCTTGCGGTGTTGTCAGTTGCAGGACGGTATTGACGAACGTGTTGAGAATCGCGTTCACAAAACCAGTGATAAAAACAAGCGCCGCCATGACCGGAAAATACAAGTATACTGGAAGCAGTATCATTCCTGCGCACATAACTAGATAGCATAAAGAAAAGACTTTGAACCTTTGTTCGGGTTTGAAATTTACAATTGATGTGAAAAGAAATCCGAGAAACATCCCGCCCGTGAAAAAACCCATGATTATGCCATAGAACGCTGGCCCGAGGTGTTTTTCCTGGTGAAAAAGCGGCAATATGAGCATGATACCCATGACCGCGAAGAAATTGATTATACTGGAAATCAGGATTAGCGTCCTCAGTCCTCGGAAGTGCCAGACAAATTTGAGGCCATCTTTTATATCCGCAAAGAAGTGGGGTTGCGTTTTTTCGTGGATGATTTTCGGAACCTTGATGAAAACTTCGGTGATCGCAGAGAATAGATACGACAGACCATTGAATAAGAACATAAATGATGCTCCCAGTATTTTGAACAAGATGCCGCCGGCTGAGCTGCCCACGATGCCGGATGCCGTTTGGACGATGCTGAATACTGAGTTAGCCTGTACGAGCTTGCGTTTGTCTACGATGTCCGGAATTATGCTGCCTACTGCTGGATTGAAGAAGGCGCCGCATGTGCCGATGATGACCCCGGCAACAAAAACCATCCAAACTTCAATGAAACCAAGATACGAAGCCACGCCCACAAGAACCACGCTGCTTCCTCGTATCGCGTCCATGAGCACGAGTAACCACTTACGGTCACTGCGGTCAACGACGACACCGGCAAACGGCGAGATGATCACTCGGGGTAGGGAAGACGCAGCCATCAAAGTGCCCATGAGAGCGGTGGAGCCGGTCATCGCGAGAATCCAGAAACCGAGGGCAATTGAATACGCTACATCTCCCATGGCCGAGACAAATTGCCCCTGCCAAAGAAGGAAGAAATTGATGTTCCAGAGTTTCGGTTTGGTTTTTTCTTCGGTTTGACCTTCTTTTTGTGCCAAGTGTGCTCCCTTGGTCGTAATCCCAAAACACTATATTGTAAGTAGCAGTATAGCGGAGAATCTATGTGAGTCAATGATGTTCACAAGAAGCTTCACAGCTTCTTCTAGGTTTGCGATTCGACTTCTTTCCAAGGAAGTTCTCCCGCGAGTGCGGGATTCTTTGATAGCGTAATTTCCGTTTTATACGAGGCTAGTCGATCACTTTGTCGATTATCCCGCCACCAATGACAAGTTCGTCCTGGTAGAATACTACTGACTGCCCGGGCGTGATCGCCCATTGCAGTTTTTCAAAAGCAACTTTGACCTTGTCGTGACCAAGAGGCTCAACAAGAGCTTCGGACAGTGGCGAAAAATAGCGCACCTTTGTGGCTGCTTTTATGCTCTGTTCAAGAGTATCAAAGGGAATAAAATTGAGGTCAATGGCGATGAACTCTTTTTTGTACACTTCTTCCTTTTGACCGATGTAAATGGCGTTTCTTTGGGGATCAATCTTCGTTACATAGTAAGGATATTTGTGGCTGATACCAATGCCATGTCGCTGACCGATCGTGTAATGGATTATGCCTTTGTGCTGGCCGACCTGCTGCCCATCGTTATTTAATATCGGGCCTGGGTTCTCAGATATTCTTTTCTTAAGGAAAGAAGTGCAGTCACCGGCCGGGATGAAACAGACATCCTGGCTTTTCTTGCGTTTTGCCGTTGGCAATTTGTGCTTTCGAGCTATT
>DAOVAN010000156.1 GCA_030671005.1 Caldifarciminota bacterium | reverse complement strand
TTGGAATATAACATTTCGAAGGATAACGATATCGATAAAGAGATCGAGATTTCGGTTCCGCGCTCCGAGCTCGAGATACTCATCGGTGAAGAAACCGATAAGTTGCAGAAAGAGATAAAATTGGACGGTTTTCGCAAAGGGCATGTGCCTCGAACACTCATTAGAAGCAAATATCAGGACAGCTTGAAAATACAGGCCATGGATAGGCTCATCAAGAGATCATATCTCACATTGCTTGAAGAAAAAGAGTGGCAACCAGCCTCCCAAGCAGAATTGCTCAAGATCGAGGAAGGTGACCCCATCAAGTTCCGGCTGCATATTGAAGTTATACCTGAATTCCAGGTCGACAACTATCTGAACATCGAAATATTCAAAGAGCAGCCAGTGCCCGATGAATTCCTGTTGGAACAAGGCATCAATGCACTCAAAGAACAGCATGCCGAGGTCAAGGAAGTCAACCGTCCAGCCGTGGTCGACGATATTGTCACCTTGGATATCGAGGTTAATGAAGAGAAGAAATCGAATAAGGAAACCGACCGTCAAATCAAGATCGGTGACCGCGCGTTGCCCGATGAGTTAAATCGAGCGCTTGTGGGGATAAGGAAGTCGGAAACGAAAGAAGTCACAGCCGGCAAGGTTTTGTATAAGCTGTCGATTAAGAAAATTGAAGAAAGAAAACTGCCTACTATTGACGATGATTTTGCCAAGAAGCTGAATTTCAGTGATGTCGAAGAAATGAAGAAGAAACTCTTGGAGAATATCAAAATACAGGAAGAGAAAAGAACCGAGGAGAGTCTAAAAGAATCCCTATCAGAGGTCTTGCTAGAGAGAATACAATTCAAGGTACCCAATACACCAATCCAGAAAGAGTATGAAAAAATACTCAAGAATTACAACCTGCCCGATTCCGAATCGAACAAGGAGAGGTTCTGGAATGTTGCCGAAAAAAGAATAAGATTCAACCTCATCTTGGACAAGATAAGAACAAAGGAGAATCTGCAAGTCGCGGAATTGGATATAATGGAATTCGTGAATAAAATGGGTATAAAATTGAACGAAGAAAATCGTAACGATGTAATCGAATATCTAGGCGGCATTATGAATAGAGAAAAGACCATCGATTTTCTCTATAAGAATGCCAAGATTAGCGAAAAGAGTCGCATAGTAACACCAAAGGAGGTAGCCAATGATACCCGTTCCGTTCGTCATTGAACAGACCGGTCGCGGTGAACGTGCATATGACATCTACTCCCGACTATTGAAAGAGAGGATTATCTTCATCGGAACTCCGATCGACGACACTGTGGCAAATCTGGTGATGGCGCAGTTGCTTTTCCTAGCCGCAGAGGATGCTGCAAAAGATATCAATCTCTACATCAACTCCCCGGGCGGAATTGTATCTTCTGGCTTGGCCGTCTATGACACGATGCAGTTCGTGAAGCCACCTGTTTCTACCATCTGTATCGGCATGGCGGCAAGCATGGCGGCATTAATTCTCGCCGCAGGAACCACGGGTAAGCGTTATGCATTGCCACATGCACGAGTAATGATACATCAGCCAGAAGGAGCATTCCAAGGTCAAGCCTCTGACATAGCAATCCATGCCAAAGAAGTACTGACGATCAGGGACGTACTCAATAAGCTATTTTCAAAACATACCAAGCAAACCGAGGACAGAATCTCCAAAGACACTGACCGCAACTACTTCATGTCAGCACTGGAAGCGAAGAAGTATGGAATCATTGACGAAATCCTCGAAAAAGGCAAGTAGTAATGCCTAGAATATTGTGTTCTTTTTGCCAGCGACCAAAATCGGTTGTTAAGCGGATTTTTCGCGGTAACAAAGCATACATCTGCGACGAATGCGTACGTGTATGCGGTAGTATACTCACGGACGAAGAAGAGTTTTCTCACAGGAATGATTTCGTTTTACCCAAACCCTCAGAGATAAAATCATTCCTCGACCAATACATTATCGGGCAGGAACGCGCCAAGATAGCAATATCAGTCGCAGTCTACAACCACTACAAGAGGATAAGTATCAAGACTAATGATATAGAAATACAGAAAAGCAACATACTCCTGGTCGGACCGACCGGTACCGGCAAGACACTCATGGCGCAGACACTGGCCAGGCTGCTTCACGTTCCATTTTCGCTCTCCGATGCTACACCACTGACCGAAGCTGGTTACGTTGGCGAGGATGTTGAAAACATATTGCTCCGCCTGCTCCAGGCTGCGAATTTCAACGTACAGATGGCAGAAACCGGTATCATCTATCTTGATGAAATCGACAAGATCACGCGCAAGTCAGATTCACCCTCCATAACCCGTGACGTCTCGGGTGAAGGTGTTCAGCAGGCATTGTTGAAGATTCTCGAAGGCACCGAGGCGAATGTTCCGCCCCACGGCGGAAGAAAACATCCGGAACAGGAATATATTCGGGTCAATACCTCGAATATCCTGTTCATACTGGGCGGTACCTTTACCGGCATCGAAGAAGTGATATCCAAAAGATTGAACAGCGTAGCCATGGGATTCCTGGGTGAAACGCACGACAAGAAAGACACCTATGATAAGGTCATCGAATCTATCGAACCCGACGATTTAGTCAAATACGGGCTACTTCCGGAATTCGTCGGCCGCGTTCCCGTCATTGCACCACTTCACAAACTGCCGCAGGAAGCATTGGTAGAAATTCTCGTCAAACCAAAGAATTCTCTGGTAAAGCAGTATTCAAAATACTTCCAGCTGGAGGGAGTGAAACTCGAATTCACCGATGAAGCATTAGAAGAAATCGCCACCCAATCCCTCAATTACAATACCGGAGCCAGGGCTCTGCGTTCGATCATGGAAAATCGCATGCTCGACATAATGTTCCACCTGCCTAATCTGAATGGCGTCGCGAAGTGCATAATAACACGGGAAGTCCTCCGCGAAAAGGCCTCCCCAATTTACGTTGAGAAGAAGAAAAAGAAAGCTCAGTGAATATACTAGTGTCCCTGTACCTAAGAATCAGCAAGAAGCGATTCTGCAAATCGTTCAAACCGTTAGGTGCAAAACAAAAACTGTGGCACCTTGTGTCAGCACCGAATAACGCAAGGGATTTCTTTAGAGCGGCACCATTTCTTACCGGTCTGAACAAGGTCGGCAACGTAGTATTACTCATGCCCCAAGGTTTGGAGCAAATCCGTTCATTCATGAAACCTAAGCAATTTGAGATCATCATATATGAAAAATGCCCGACTCTTTTCTCGGAGGATTACAAGCGTGTTGCCGTGCAATTGGGACAGAGATATTTCCATTTTCTTATTGAACTGAATAAACCGGCAAACACATCACTACCCTACCTCGGCAATTTCCAAAGACGTGTGTCATTTTACGACAGAAGAAACTTCCCATACTACAATATCCTGATGAAGGATGGTTATACTTCATTGAGTGAGTTCTTCAACATTGAATCGCAAAACGGAAATGATATGTTTCACTTCTACAACCGAGATTTGAAAGCACTCGAGAAAAAACTAGGCAAACCGCGACCGCTACTCTTCGTCAATGGAATCGGCGATATTGAATGGAAGGGTGGCAAAATCGTACTGGGGCAGGATATCACGGCTGACGATACGGCC
>DAOVAN010000126.1 GCA_030671005.1 Caldifarciminota bacterium | reverse complement strand
GGCCACTTGTGGCAAACTCACCCTGCATCAGGTTAATGATGTAGATTCCTGCTGCGACCTTTCTGCCGTGAACATCCTTGCTGTCCCAGATGATATTATGAACACCTGGACTCAGTTTATCATTTACAAGGGTCTGCACCTTTCTACCGGAAACATCATATATCGACAGCAAAACTCTCTCGCTGTCGTACGTTGAGATCTTTATCGTACATTGTGAGCTGAACGGATTCGGGTATATCTGGTTCAAACCAAATATCGGAGGACCCTTTACGTTGAAGCCCTGACGTATCGATTCACTCAGAGCCCTCACGAATTGATTCATCTCCTCCAGCGTACCTGTCGAAACCCTGATATGTTGGGGCATTCCCCATCCCACCCGTACCTGGAATCCTTTAGAAGCAAGCAGGGAAGCCACTCCACTAGCACTCGTCCCGGTGTTAAACATCATGAAGTTTGTCTCCGAAGGAATATATTCAAGACTCAGCATGTTAAATCCATCCCGGAGAATATCTTTTGCCTGATCATTCAGAGCGACTGTGTTGTTCACATGCTGAATATCATCGAGAGCTGCTATTGCCGCAGCCTGCGCCAGGTTGCTCACCATGCCAAAATTCTGTGATGATGCTATCATTGCCGTGTATCCAGAAGACGCTACTGAATATCCGATACGGGCACCGGCCAGACCATAGATCTTAGAAAACGTTCGTATCACGACCACTGGGAAACCCTCTTTGATGTAGCGAACGCAACTTTCGTATTCAGCAGAGTGGACATAATGATGATAGGCTTCATCTACTACAACCACTATACCCTGAGGCACGGAGTTCATGAAGACCTCCATATCTCCTTTGTGAAAAACCGTAGCCAATGGATTATTGGGATTCACCAGAAAAATAAGCTTTGTTTTGGGCCCAACTGCATCTAGAATACGTTCAAGGTCGATTAAATAGTCATGAGTCAATGGCACATGAACTGTAGTTGCGCCATTTGCCGCCGCCTCATACGCCATCTGAGAATAGGTTGGGGTAGCCGCGATCATCTCGTCGCCGGCGGAAAGAAATGCATCGGCTACAAGACGGATAATTTCGGTCGCTCCTGCCCCAGCACAGATTCTGTTTGCGCCCACCCCGTGTGTACCAGCAATGTTACTCTCAAGCGTCGAACTGAACCAATCTGGATAGCGATGGGCGACATTGGCTGCTTGCTGCATGGCATCCAGGGCGAGGGTGGAAGGTCCCAATGGATTCTCATTATAACATAACCGTCCAAAAGTCTCACCGAAATGAGTAAAGCCAAATGGCCGTGCCTTCACCTTGCCGATACCAGGCAGGTACATGAAGCTCAAGCCAGCAACCGATGCCTGCAGGAATTGCCTTCGCGTTATATTATTCTTAGCCATGATATGCTCCATTTAATTATAAGAGTAATCTGAAAGTTGTCAATGGTAGAAATGCTCTATTAAACAGCGGTAATAAGAGCAGTACGTTACGAATCAGTGCCGCACATGCCATTCTGCATTCGGGCCTGGTATATCATATGGCGCACGTCGCCATCAATTCGAGTCCTTTCTTGACGGCCAGCCAGTCATGCTTGATTAAGGACTGAAAATTGTGTATTATTTCTCACAGAATGATAACTCAAAATGTTGAGCAAAACCGTGGCCTCAATATGACGATGTTGCATAGAATATCACTGAACAAGAAAAGGAAGTCGTCGTGGACAAATTCAATAGTGTGATATTCTATATAATTGCGGTGTTCATCATTGGCTCGCTTCTCTATGCTGGAGAAGTTACACAGACCGAATATTTAGAGTCAAAACATGAAAATTATCGGCCAAGAGAAGACGAATTTCTCGTCGATACAAGCGTCTTGTATGTACAAGCGCGAGGTAATCAGGGTTGGCCTTCGGTTGCCTCTGACGGGATGAATTATCTTGTGGTGTGGCAAGATTCCCGCTGCTTTCCTCAACATGATATTTACGGCGCGCGCGTTAATTCCCAGGGTGTAGTTCTCGACTCGGCAGGCATTCACATCGCGACCGTAACCTACGATTACAATCAAGCCTATTGCGATGGCGCACCGGCAGTGTCATATAATGGTTCTGAATATTTTGTAGTGTGGCAGGATCGCCGATACTCTTCTGAAATTGACATATATGGTGCACGAATAACTACGTCGGGGGTCATCCTTGACTCAAACGGCATCCCCATTTCTACTGCAACAGGGTACCAAAGGCATCCATCAGTAACATCAGACGGCACAGAATATCTGGTGGTCTGGCAGGACGAAAGGTCAGGCGCACCTGATATTTATGGCACCCGAATTGATGCAGCAGGCGTCGTTCTCGACCCGGCCGGCATTATCATCTGCAATGCTGTAAACGGTCAGCTGATGCCCTCGATTGCATGTGATGGTAATAACTACTTTGCGGTATGGCAAGATGCGCGCGATACTACAAGTAATCAATATGACATCTACGGCGCCAGAATAAATACAAACGGTATCTTGGTTGATACCAACGCCATTGCTATATCAGCCGAAACTTCTTTGCAGCTCACCCCTTCGGTCGCATTTGATGGCACCAACTTTTTTGTGGTATGGGAAGACCGCCATGCACAATCGCTCGGCATTTATGGTGCTCGCGTGAACACCGCTGGTTCTATTTTGGATCCTGGCGGCATCGCTATTTCAGGCATACCCAACCTTCCGGAATGGAATCCATCAGTTACGTTCAACGGTACCAATTATCTGGTCGTCTGGGGAGATGACCGCAATGGTACCTATCCCGATGTCTACGGTGCTCGCGTTGATCAAAGTGGCACGGTCCTTGATACATCGGGCATTCCTATCTGTGTGACTTCCGGCGTTAAAGAAATGCCAGCGGTAGCATCCAACGGCAGCGATTTTCTAGTAGTATGGGAAGACGACCGTGACTATCCAGCTGGTGACGTGTACGCGTCACGTGTGAGCGCTACAGGTACTGTGCTAGATCCGCAAGGGGTTGATGTCACAACCGCTGCTGCATTTCAGGATAATCCTGGTGCAGCATGCGGCACCACAAATTTCCTAGTCGCCTGGGGTGACTATCGAAACGGATTATATTCCTCTGATATATACGGCACGCGGGTTGACGTAGCCGGAAACATCCTCGACTCACCGAGTTTTGTTATCTGCAATGCACCATTTGGCCAGTATTCGCCATCAATTGCGTTTGACGGTACAAATTACTGCGCAGTATGGACGCACAATATTGGCGGCGCATGGGCGGCCAAGGGTACGCGAGTTAATCCGATGGGTATCGTCCTCGATCCCTCATACATAAACATCTCATCTGGAGGCAATGCCCTTTCACCACACATCGCTTCCAGTGGTAATGATTTTCTAGCAGTATGGGTCGATTACCGTAATAGCTATACAAGCCCCGATATCTATGGCGCCCGCATAGACAGTAACGGTAGTGTACTCGATCCTACGGGTATTGCCATTTCCACAGTCGGTGAGATTCAATATAATACCTCTACAACATTTGGTAGCACCGACTACTTCGTCGTGTGGAGAGACAATAGAAATGGTTTGCATGACATATACGGCGCCCGTATAGCCTCAAATGGCGTTGTGCTCGATCCGAATGGCATTGCCATATCCACGGCCACTTCATTCCAAGATTACGCTTCAGTTGCTTTCGACGGCACAAACTACCTTGTAGTGTGGCAAGACGAACGAAATGGCTCACCTGACATCTATGGTGCGCGGGTTGGTCAGAATGGAGTCGTTCTTGATCCTAATGGTATTCCATTATCGACTGCCACTTCTGATCAGACAAAACCATCTGTCTCATTCGATGGAACCTATTATCTAATCGCCTGGGAAGACAACCGGAATGGTCCGCCTAGTGATATCTACGGCGCGCTGGTCAATCCGAGCGGTATAGTAGTTGATAGCTTTGCAATCTCTACGCAATCAGGAGCCCAGACTTATCCAACCATAGCCTATGGCGCGGGTTCTCAAGCGTTGATCGTCTACACCGGTTGGGCTGATCATATCAACGCTCATCCGGCGAACGCGATGCGGACTTGGGGCACATTTTATCCAACTGTTGGGATAAAAGAAGATGCAGAATACACGATACATGATACACGATTGAACCTGACTGCTTCGCCAAATCCGTTCACACACTTTACTGATATCAGATACGGGATACGAGATACGGGATACATTGAACATATAATTCGAATTTCGAAATGCGAAATGCGAAAATACACAAAGGCGAATCAGAGTATCAGCGGATCAGTGGGAAGAGTATCAGATTATCCAAAGCCAGAATTGAAAATCTACGATGCGAGTGGCAGACTGGTACGAAGTTTTCGCATTACGCCCGACGCATTACGCAGTACGCTATCCTGGGATGGTCGGGACGACCAGAACAGGATATTAGGTAGTGGTGTATACTTCCTGAAGCTGACGGCCGGCGATTACAGTGCTACGGAGAAAATACTGCTAGTACGATAATACCTCGATCAATCAGTACCCAGAATCAACGCAAACCTAAAGGTTTGCCCTACATCACTTCTCGACTCATCCGCCATACACTACAGCGGATTCGCTCGAAGAATAAGTGGCTGGCGGGACAAGCTGCACTAAG
>DAOVAN010000178.1 GCA_030671005.1 Caldifarciminota bacterium | reverse complement strand
CTTCAGAAGGTAAGCAAGTGTCAAAACACTCAAGGCGATCGCAACGACTGCCAACCACCAGAATCCTGCGCTCAATGCACCCATCACAATCAAGAGCTTCGCAAAGAACCCCGCTAAGGGCGGTAGGCCAATCAGAGACATGCTACCGAAGCGAAAACTCCATGCCGTCGTTGACATTTTTGCACCAAGCCCGGCAAGTTTGCCTATATCTCTTGTCCCTGTAGCATGCACAACCGAGCCTGATGTGAGAAAGAGCAGCCCCTTGGCGAGTGCATGGGCTAGTATGTAGAAGATAGCTCCTGCGACACCATAGAAATTCCCTATACCAAAACCCAACATGATATAACCAACCTGGGATACACTCGAGTAACCTAATAATCTCTTGTAATCCTTTTGACTGAGCGCAGTCACTCCGGCAAAGGCGATGGAAAGCAATCCCATACCAATGAGCACATTGAAAAACATGGGCGCGTTCGCACGGCTGAGTCCAAAGACGTTGAAGACAATCCTTGCGGTCGTATACATTCCCAAAACCTTGATGAAGATACCCGAGAGTAGGCTCGATATCGGGGCTGGCGCTGCGGGGTGTGCATCAGGCAACCACGAGTGGAACGGCACGAAGGCTGCTTTAATCGAGAAGGCAAAGAGCATCATACCCAGTACCGTCCAGTAAAATGGCGTCTGTCCGACCATTTGCAGCGTATTCGATATATCCGCAAGGTTCAACGTAGAGGTTTTTGCATATAACAAGGCAATCGCCAAAAGGAATGTCAGTCCACCGACCTCACCCATCACCATGTATTTAAAAGATGCTTCCAGCTCCTCGGCATCAACACCAAAGGCAACGAGTGCGTACGAAGAGATCGCCGCGATCTCAAGGAAAACAAACATGTTGAAAAGGTCACCCGTGATCGAGACGCCCATCATCCCCGCGGTCATGAGCATATACAGTGTGTAGAACTTCCACTGACCGGTATAGTGCGACATATAGCGCCATGAGAAAACACTACCCGCGAATACGAGTATCGAAATAACCAAAACCATGAAGGCTGAAAGGGAATCAAACGCCATAACAATACCGAGGGGTGGGGGCCAATTGCCCATCTTGTAGACTACCATAGGAATCTGTTGCGTTACCGCGACACCATACAACGCGAGGATGAAAAGCACAAATGACACTAACGTGACGAAAATCCAAATCAAGGATTTGGCGATCTTACCGAGAATAGGGATTATGAAAGCAGCAACCAAAGGTAATGCAAAGTACAGCGGAATAAAAGTCACACTCGCCTCCTTATCCTTTCAACTTCCTGATTTTTGCTATATCAAAAGTCTTATATCGATTGTAGATGCGCAGCGCAACACTCAACATGAGGGCGGTCGTTCCCAAGGCAATGACAATTGTCGTGAGGACCAAGGCCTGGGGGATCGGGTCAACGAATCTATGCGGCATATCGACTTTTGTGATAATTGGTGCCAGCATGTTACTTCGAAAGCCAATCAGGGCAAAGAGCAGGTTGATTGCATATTCAATTAGGGCAAAGCCTATCACTATCTTGATCAGGTTACGTTTGGTGACAATCGCGTATAATCCAATTAAGTACAGAATGATACAACTCAGGAACATAATCATTTTTGTCTCCTCAATCCTCCATCACATACTTGACTGCCGCAAGGGCAAGGAATATCGAGAATAGCCCAGCGCCCACCTTTATGCTGATTGCGATATTACACAATGGAATAATTCCCGCGCTCAAGAGATGAAGAGGAGTTCCCTTTGGCAAGAAATTGAGGAAAAAAATCTGTGCAACAATAAGTCCTGCAATGGCAATGCCAATGAACATGAGCCCACCAAGACTTTCGAATACCGAAGATCTCTTCTCCGACTTCTTCTCAGCACCTGCATTACTGCCGAATGCCAGTATTCTCAGTATGAAAGCACCCGCAAGGATTACACCACCAGCGAAGCCACCGCCAGGAGTCAAATGGCCATGCAGAATGATATATATCCCATAGATGAAGATGAAACCAATCATGATATTGGTTATTGTTTTCACAATCAAACTCATGCCTCTCATTTCTTCCTCCCGATGCTACGCATTAGAGCAGCCACACCAATAACAGACGTGAAGAGCACAGTTGCTTCGCCCAGCGTATCGAGTGCACGAAAGTCGAGTATCACATCGGCAACGAGATTTGCTCCGCCAGCTTTTGGCAAGCCGAGTCTTATGTACTCGCTAGCCACCTTCATTGTCGGGTTACCAAATGCGGGCAATTCCTGCAACGCCCTGAAGACCGCAACAAGGAAAAACAAGGCGAAGAATGAAAAAAAGACAATCGACAGTATGTGGGTACCGGTCAATTTCTTCCCGATGGTCTCATCGACATGCGTCGTGCGGAAAATCACCGCCACGAAGATGATGATTGTAACAACTTCCACTACAATCTGCACAATGGCTAGATCTGGAGCTTGAACGAGAATGAACATGATCGCGACTGAGAAGCCGACCGCGCCCAGCGATATCACAGCTGCCAATAGATCCTTTATCTCAGTGGCAACAAAGGCTGCGACCGTCATGAAAATTAAAAACAGATAGAGTTCAATCATTCAGACCTCCCGTCAAAGAACCAAAATCAGTAGTATTATTATACCACCGAGAAAAATCCAACCGACATAGTTGTATAACTCGCCAGTGTGTAGCGAAGAAGTTAGTTTACTGACGCGGCTCACGATCCTCCCGATTACCGTGTAGACCCCCGTAATAATCTTGTCAATGACATCTTTGGAGAGAACCGCGATCCCACCTGCTGCCCCACGGAGGTAATTGTAGAAATCAAAGGCGCCACCTTCACCAAACTCATACGTTTTCTTGAGCATGTCTACCGAATTAATCGATGAGTAGAAATTCGGTCCGGTGATCCTTGCCGCCTCCTCATCGAGCACCTCACCACCCACAAACACACGCGCTCTTCTTGGTTTCATTGCGGTGCCGAGCCAGTAGACAACAAGTCCGAC
>DAOVAN010000045.1 GCA_030671005.1 Caldifarciminota bacterium | reverse complement strand
TGGATGTTTGAATCCGGCAATGTTTTTATATAATTCCTGATGCGTGCGGCATTATCTTCGCCGCTGTAGTTTGCCAGAATCCAACTCACGGTTCTTACCAGCGCCGGTATTCCCTTCTGTGTTTTCCAATCTGCTAATCTCTTAAAAACTGTGTCAACAGGAGGGTCGCTTATTATCAGGTACGTCACGTTGTCTCTCGTGCCACGAGTCATTGTTTCTGCTACGTCGTCGGGGTTTATGACCATCTTTTTCAGTGTGGCGTTACGGGCAGAGTGTTTAACACCACCTTCATATACAACGCGGAAACTGAGCGATTTATGGTAAATCAATTTCTTCGACTCTGGCTTGTATTGTATGGGATAGACCAGCAATTCACAAATCTGGTAGTCGTCATAGACGCCGACACCGCGCAGTTCGATGTTATGTTCAGGATAAAGCTGGTCCGACGCATAGATCTCTTCGTCAGGCAGCACGAATTGCGTTATTTCTTTCTGTGATAGGATCACGGGTGGCTGGGCACATGATAGCAGATGTTCTCCTTCCAGTATTTCCGTTTCCATGTGTATGACCGATACGTCAGTGATATTCGCTCCCAACGGCAGCGCGACCTTGACTGCCTTCACGGGTAATTCGGGAGCACCTGGTTGGTCAGTTATCTCACAACCGCTCATGCGCACTTTGGTATAGCCTTCAATGAATTGTAATTGTATATTCTGCTTGTCAAAGTCGACGTGTTGCACAGCGGTAGTATGTTCATACGATAGAATAAATGATAACAACAAGAAAATCACTTTACCTCCTTTGTTTTAAAAGTGAATAGCACACGATTTCCTCCCCGCTGTTTTGCCTCAAAACAAGCCTGATCTGCGAGGTCAATTAACTTTGACTTGTCGCGGGCATCGTGGGGGAAGGAAGCGATGCCGATACTGAGTGTTATTTTAGGACTTATTTTTTGTGCTGCGATTCTCTTACGCATTCTTTCGGCAACGTCCAAAGCAAATGAAGCATCGGTTTCTGGCAGAATGGCGACAAATTCGTCGCCGCCATAACGGCACAGAAAGTCTACATCCCTTATGATTTCTTTCATTATCTTACTCAGTTTTTGTAGGATGATATCGCCCGCAGAATGTCCAAACTTGTCATTATAATTCTTGAAGTTGTCAAAGTCTATCATCATCACGACAAAGGTCCGGCGATATCTTTCTGCCCGCTTGATCTCGGCATCAATGACAATGTGAAAGCTTCTTCGGTTCGACAACAAGGTGAGCGGATCAGTCAGAGACAGTCTCTTAGTCTCTTCGTAGAGCCGGGCGTTATCCATGGCTATCGCGATCTGAGCACTGAGACTGGCTAGTAGGCGGATCGCGTCCTGCGAGAATCCCTTTACTTCAGAGCTCTCAACATCCAGCACGCCGATCAATCGCTCACCGACCAGAAGAGGGAAACATGCCTCGCTTCTGGTCCCCTCTATCCCTGCGACGTAGTAGTTATCCTTGCTGACGTCAGCGCTATAATAGATTCTCCTTGTTTTTGCCACATGACCGGTAATGCCGTCCTTGCCGATTCTGAGCCGAAGATCATTGTCCTCTGGTGAGTATGTGATGCTGGAGTGTGTGTATAGCACATTCTTCTCTTCATCGACGAGGAGAACCGATAAATTCAAAAAATCAAAGGTTTCCTTGAGATGTTGTAGTATATTGTTCAGCAGTTGATCGAAGTCCAGTGTGGAGATCAAACTCTGACTGACTTCGTACAAGAGTGCCGTTTCCTTTGCCTCTCTTTTCACTATTTTACTTAGTAGCATGTTGTCTAAGACTATTGCGGTCTGGGTGCCTAGCATCATGAGATAATCTAAGTCCGCATTTGTGAACTTCTTTGGTATAAAATAATCAACAAATAGAATGCCGATCACTTTGTCACGTGCCATCAACGGAATGCCTGCTACTGACACACGGCGCTTCTTGATTGCAACTGGATTAACGTTATCATACTTCCTGAGGTCAGCTACCGTTATGATCTTCTTGGTTGTCAGTATTTCGTCTGAAATGCCGTCCCTGAGGCGTGCCCGTGAGGCGTATTCCTTCACTTTCCGGGCACCCTTTTTGTACTCGTAAGCGTTTAATATCACTCTGCTTTGTTCGTTAACCAGTATTAGACTAGCAGAATCGGCACCGGTAATGTGCACGGCGGTAGAGAGTATTACCTTCATCGTCTCTTTTGTCTCGGCAGCTGTCGAAGGGACCGAGCCAATATCCTCAAGCCCTTCAAGCATTTTCGTTTTTTCCGAGTCCACGCTGGTCATGCGCGCCTGCTGGATAGCCAGCGCAGAGAGTTTTGCAAAGAGGTCCAAATCCTCCCTCATCTTGAATGCTTTCAGGGGGCGGCGATAGTACGCGTTAACGCAACCGATAGTTGATTTACCGATGGTTAACGGTACCGACACCAGGGATACGACGCCTTCTTTTTTTGTTAGATCGAAAATAGTGTCACCCTTTCGGTAAAGTCTCTTGATGTCCTTTGTGAATCTAGTTTTTTTACTTTCGCACGTCTTACGTGCAGTGGCAATATCAGCTTTGGCCGCACGCAGATAATTCTCCGATAGATTATATGTGCTGATTATGCTCACTTGTTTTTTCTTCTTGTCGTAGCGGACTAATGAGGATGCCGATGCATTCAGGAGGGTACAGATATTTCTTGTGATTGTATCGCCTATCAGTTGCGGGTCATTTTTATCAAATAGGGGTTTTGTTAGTTTGGACAACTTTGAATATGCTTCCTTGCTGAGCATTTTTTTATTATAACAAGAAAGATATTCGTGTCAACAATGGCCATTATGCAAAACTAAGTGGACTAAACTCAGTGGATTAATGTAATCGCGAGCCCTTGGACTATCTTTATCAGGTGGTCTATTCGCGGTGCGTTCTGAAATAGCTGGCTGCTAAAAGAATAGTCGTCATGACAATACACAGCAAGGGCAGCAAGTGTCCGAATCTTCGGTAGATCGTGTCGACAGGCGCGATGCTGATGGATGAAACGATGACGTCTTCGACGAACAGAGGCTTTTCCACGTTGACACGGCCGTATTGATCAACAATCATGGATATACCTGTGTTTGCGCTACGCAGAAGAACGACGCCGTTTTCGACGCTGCGCAGAATCGCCATGTCGTTATGTTGTTGGGCACCAGATATCTTGCCAAACCAGCCATCATTCGTGATGTTGATGAGGACGTCGGCGCCCTTGCTAACGAACTTTCTGGATAAGTCCGGGAAAATCGATTCAAAGCATATAAGGCATGCAAATTTGAATGCGCTCGTTCCGAAAACTGTATAGGTCGTACCTGGCGTATAGTCTCCTTCCCCGAAATCGACACTGCGGAGTACGGCGATATGATTGTCAAACGGTATGTGCTCGCCAAATGGTACGAGATAGATCTTTCGATATTCTTGTTCGATGCCGGTGCCAGGTTCGATGAGAACAGCACCGTTGAATATCTCATGGTTCTCCCGGTCGTAGATGGCTGTGCCCGTGAATATCGGCACGCCTAATTCGTCTACAAGATGCGTGACTAGGTCGCGATAGCTGCCAGGCGATTTTAGGAAAACGGGTGTTGCGGTTTCTGGCCATATTATTAGGTCCAGGGTGCCATCGTATTCATGGAGTGAAACATTCGCGCATCGGACTGATAGATGCATCAATCGCTCGAATGTCTTATAGCGTAATTCTCTGCTGAATTTCATATTTGGGTCTATGTTTGGTTGTACGATGCCCACCGTGACAAATCTCTCGCCCGTATGCTTCGTGCGGGTGATACCGTAGAGAATTGGCAAGGCAAAAATGAGTGCTGCCAAAAGGACGTTTCCGAATTTTCTCCTCTTGAGGGCATAGTAGATTGAGACGTTCAGCAGGACCAACCACAATGATATTCCATAGACACCGTAAATCGCCGCCTGTTGTATAAACAGTGGATAGCGCGCCTGCGAATAGCCTAATGATAGCCAGGGAAACCTTAATTCTCCGATACCCCTGAGGAATTCGAGCCCGGTGATAATCAAGGGTAGAAACCAAACGCCGATTTTTCTGGCGATGAGTATGGCTACACCGAAATAGAGCCCGAGGTAGAGAAATAGCACGATGAGTCCAAAAATGATGAGCAGTTTTGTATTTATGTCAATTTGTAGAAAGACGATCCAGAAGAGACTGAACAATGCGAAGAGGAAGCCGAAGAGAAGACCGTATCTGAATGTTTGTCCTGGGCGTGCGTTATCAACTGCAAACAAGAGCGGTACGAGCCCAATCCAGGCAAGAAAATGTAGCTTTAAAGGATGAAAAGAGAGTGACAAGAGCAGAGCTCCGATAGCAATGAGTATTATGTTGCGGTGCTTTGTCATTCTCTAGATCCTGACTAATTGTTTCTTTTTTGCCGAAGTATAGAACGCTTCACTGATCTTCGCAATGGTGAGTCCATCTTCGCTGCTGATTGGGGGTTGTGGTTTCTTCTTGGTAAGGCATTCCAGGAAGGTATGAACCTGGAGTTCGTAGGAAATCCTGTAGGTGTTTTTCTGGGCAATCTTTGGTGTCACATTGACTAGTTCGTTGTGCAATTCTTTTTGTATTCTTAGGGGATTGAGCAACGCCGCACCCCTATTACCAAATACATTGCAGTACAAGAAATCCTTTTCAAAGAGCAAGGACCAGTTCACTTCAATGGTCAGTAAGGTACCGTCAGCGAAATTGATGGTGCACATTGCGGTATCTTCTACATCGGCTTCGGCTTCCTTCTTATGCACTGATGCGAAGATCGTCTTTGGCCTTTTATTCGCGAGCAAGTATAACACTATGTCGAGAAGTTGAACGCCCAGACTCAGGAAAGCCCCACCGCTACGGGAAAGGCTCTCCATACGTCCTGGACTCAGAATCCACTCACGGGTACCTATTAGCCAACCTGTTTTTGCATAATATATTTCGCCTAGTTCACCCTGCCTGATGAATTTCTTCAGTATTTGCACATCTGGACGCAGGCGGTTGTTCATGGCGAGTAGCAGGTGTCTTTTTGCACGTTTGGCAACCCTCATCATCTCACGCGCTTCCCGTAGGTTGATTGACATGGGAGTCTCGCACAATACATCCTTGCCGTACTTGAGAGCAGTTATTGTCATCGGCGCATGGAGATAATTAGGGGTGGCAACTACAATGGCGTCGATATCTTCGTCTTCAACCATTTCCTGAAAATCCTGGTATCTTTTGGGAACGCTGTACTTTGACCCCAGGTAGTCGATTTTTCTAAGGTCACTGTCACAGATTGCACGCAAGATACATTCGCTGCTTTTCTTAAAGAATGGCAGGTGCGCAATCTGCGCATGCGCACCACATCCGACAACACCGACGCTTTTCTTCTTTGTCATACACCCGGGGGTTGCTAAGCACCAAAATACAAAGTGAATTCGTGAGGATGGGGTCTGATGTGTACTTCCTCGAACTCCCTTGTTTTGACTTCGATCCAACTTTCGATGAGGTCCATACTGAAGATGTCGTTTTGTAGAAGGAATCCGTGGTCTTTTTTCAAAGCCTCGATTGCTTCAAACATATTTGAGGGCAATCTTTCTTTCTGCTTTGGTTCAGTCTTGTTTTTTATTCCATCGATGCCGGCGAGCACGACGGCGGGTATGGCAAGGTATGGATTCGCAATCGCGTCGGGAATGCGGTACTCAATATCAAGCATTTTTTTGTTCTTCAGATAACCAGGAATGCGTATCGCAGTAGTCCGACTAGCATAGGCAAAATCTGTGTAGGTCGGTGCTTCGAAGCCAGGAATCAACCTCTTGTATGAGTTGCTACTTGGATTCGTTATCGCGCACAGCGCCCGCGAATGACGCAAGATGCCGCCAATGTAATTGAGCGCGATATCACTCAGGTTGTATTCTTTATTCGGCGCATAGAAAAGCGACTTAGATTTGCTTCCCAGATATTGATGCAAATGGAGTCCGTTTCCAGGTTCATCAAAAAATGGCTTGGGCATAAATGTCACCCATTTGTTGTGTTTTTGTGAGACGCACTTAATTAGGTACTTTGACAAAAAGACATCATCGGTGGCTTTGACGAGCGGTTCAAATACCAGTTCGATCTCTACCTGCCCTTTTTCGCCAACTTCGTGGTGATGATATTTTGTCTTAATACCGCATGATGAGAGTGATTCGATAATTGTATTCCGGATGTTGAAATGTAAATCCTGAGGCGGTCCGATGTGGTAGCCGCCTTTTCTCCTGACCGGATATGATACTTCTGACGTACCGGCTTGTTCCGGTCCGATCCTGAAGTAACTATACCCAGGTCCTTCGCCATAGGCACATTGGCCCAGCATATAAAACTCGAGCTCGCTCAGGAAAAAAGCATCGGTGCTGAGTTCCTTTCGGAGGTAGGCAGCTGTTTTCATGGCGATCTCTCTTGGATCCCGCCTATACGGTACAAGTGTGTCGGGTGAGTGTATACTACATAAGAATGAAGCTGTCTTATGTTCGAAGAACGGGTCGAAGAAAAGTGTGGATAGATCTGGGAACAGTAACATGTCTCCCTTCTCCACTAATTTGTAGCCAGGAAGGCTAGAACCGTCAACCCCTACTCCATTTTCCAGTATCCAATCAAAGCGCTCAAATGGTACCGTAATGTGATGCAGGTTACCGACGAGAGACGGATACTTCAGATCGATAAATCTTGTGCCTACGCTCTCGAGTTTTTTCTTCATCCTTAATACATCTTGTTTTTTCATCGGTTCTATTATAGATAAAAATGGCTTTCTGTCAACGCAACTATTTTCTTGACTCACAGTCCTATTTAACTATAGTTAATCAAGGAGGACCGTATGGCAATGGCAAAAACCAAGTACGTTTGGATGGATGGGAATTTTGTGGACTGGGAAGATGCAAAAATACATCTCATGTCTCACGTGATTCATTATGGTACCGGAGTGTTCGAGGGCCTGAGATGTTACGACACCCCAAAAGGGTCGGTTATTTTCCGGTTGAAGGAACACACGGAACGTCTTTTCAACTCGGCGAAGATATATCGGATGGAAATTCCTTTCACCCATGATGATATCAACAAGGCAACAATTGATCTCATCAAAAAGAATGGATTGAAATCAGCATATATCAGGCCGATTGCCTATCGTGGTTATGGTGAGTTAGGTGTAAACCCATTTCCTTGTCCAGTTAAAGTTGCCGTCGCCACTCTCCAGTGGGGTAAGTATTTAGGTGATGAGGCACTCGAAAATGGTGTCGACGTCATGGTTTCTTCATGGAATAGAATGGCACCGAATACCTTTCCGGCGATGGCGAAATGCTGTGCCAACTACATGAATTCGCAGTTGATAAAAATGGAAGCTATGTTGTACGGGTTCGTCGAAGGTATTGCCCTCGATAATACGGGCTACCTAAGCGAAGGATCGGGCGAAAACCTGTTCATCATCAAGCAGGGTGTCATCTACACTCCACCCCTACATGCTAGCATCCTGCCCGGCATAACGCGTAACACCGTGATGACCATTGCCAGAGATGAAGGATTCGAGGTTAAAGAAGAAAAACTGGCCAGGGAATTTCTCTATATAGCTGATGAGGTTTTCTTCACGGGTTCCGCTGCGGAAGTAACGCCGATTCGTTCAGTCGATAAGATAACCGTCGGTACGGGTAAGGCTGGGCCTATTACCAAGAAATTGCAGAAGAAGTTTTTCGATATCGTCGAAGGCCGTGAACCAGATAAGCATAATTGGTTGACCAAGGTTGAGTAATATTGTTTCGTTTGATGTATCTTCGCTGAGTCATTGAAGCCATGAAAATCGGCATTGGCGCTGATCACCGCGGTTTCAAAACGAAATCGCGGATAGCCAGTCATCTCCGCAAGCAAGGACACAAAGTAATTGATTACGGGACGGATTCTGAAGAGTCAGTAGATTATCCGGATATCGCAGTCCGGGTTGCCCGAGATGTGGCCAAGCGGAAGACGGATTTTGGCATTCTATTGTGTTTCAGTGGTCAGGGTATGGTCATGGCCGCGAATAAGGTGCAGGGTGTGAGAGCGGCCTTCGGTATCGATAAAGACTACGCAAGATTCGCACGTGCCCACAATAATGCCAATGTGCTTGTCATGCCTGCCGGTTTTATTAGGTTCGGGAAAAAGATGCAGGAAATAATTGCAACATTCATGGATACCAAATTCGAGGGGGGTCGCCACCGCCGTCGGATTAATAAGATGAAGCGATATGAAAATCCTTCCCATAGCGTTTGATTCTTTAGGCGTGCGCAGCATGGCCACCTACGTTGAGACATCGGACGTAAGAATATTCATTGATCCGGGTGTTTCGGTTTCACCGGATCGATACTCCTTACCACCGCACCGTTTGGAATTGGACCGCCATCGTGAAATGTGGCAGGCGATCACCCGCTGGGTCGGAATGTCAGATATAGTGATTGTCACTCACTATCATTTTGACCACCATAACCCTGATCATCCTGAAATATACGATAATAAGGATGTTTATCTCAAACACCCACGTGAGTTCTTGAATCAGAGTCAAAAGGAGCGCGCCGCAACCTTTCTCAGCCGCATCGAGCCATACGCAAAGTCTATCAATATTGCCGACGGCAAATCCTTCAATTTCGGCAATGTACGGATTGCCTTTTCTGAACCAGTGCTGCATGGACTCACGCAAACGCTTGGCTATGTCATACAGGTGATGGTTGAGGAGGAGAAGAGATTCCTTTTCACCTCTGACGTGCAGGGACCCCTTAACAGCGAAGCCTTGGCATTTATTCTTCACTCGAGCCCCGATTTCATGATCGTTGATGGCCCTGCAACCTACCTGCTCGGCTCTCATTATAAGAAGTCGCATATCGAGCTATCCATAGAGAATCTACAGAAGATTGTCGATAACACAAAGCTCTCCACCATGATCGTCGATCACCATCTGCTTCGTGATCTGAACTGGTTTGATTATGTGAGGGACATCGGCAAAACGAAAAAGAGATTAACAGTTTGCTCGGCAGCCGGGTTCTTGGGCAGGGAAGAAGATCAGCTTGAGGCGAAGAGGAAAAACATGTACAACAGGCAGCCCAATTAGCTCGTGAAAATGTGGATAAATTTGTAAAAGCTGTGGATAAGTTTTTTGCATGAAATTTCGTGACTTTTTTGCACATTTTAATATACTTTTTTATGGGTTATCCACAAACTCATGCAATAACGCATAATCTTGATTTCAATTTTTTGGTTTGAGTGGAGCATAAAACATGAAGAAAACTGATGTCAAAGAGATTGAAGAGTTGCGAAAAACCTATGGAGCAATATGTGAAGAGATCGCCAAGCTTATCATTGGTCAGAAGGCCGTAATTGACCAGGTACTCATCTGTCTACTCTGCAGCGGTCATTCTCTAATCATCGGTGTGCCAGGCCTTGCGAAAACCATGCTCGTCAATACCATCGCCGACATTCTCGACCTGTCGTTCAACCGCATTCAATTTACTCCAGACTTGATGCCTTCTGATATTACCGGCACCCAGGTGATCGAGGAAGACTTGACCACAGGCCGCAGGAGCTTCCGCTTTATTAAGGGCCCTGTTTTCGCGAATGTCATCTTAGCCGACGAGATAAACCGGGCGCCGCCCAAGACTCAGTCGGCACTTCTCCAGGCCATGCAAGAATATAAGGTGACCTATGGAGGTGAGACGTACAGACTATCCTTGCCGTTCTTTGTGCTTGCTACCCAGAACCCCATTGAGCAGGAAGGGACATATCCATTACCCGAAGCACAGCTTGACCGGTTCATGTTTACCATTTTCATTGACTACCCAGCTGCCGGGGAAGAGGTCGATATTGTCAAGACGACAACCTCGGCATATGACGTTGAACTCCGAAAAATCCTCGATGCGGAGAAATTTCTGTTATTTCAGAAAATAATAAGGAAGATACCGGTGGCAGATGATGTTATCAATAAGGTTGTCAGGTTTGTTTCATCAACCAGGCCGAATGGTCCTGGTGCTCCTGAGAATATAAAGAAATATGTTGCGTGGGGGGCAGGACCTCGGGCATCGCAATACCTGATTCTCGGAGCCAAAGCAAAGGCAGCGCTGGCTGGTAGGTACTCGCCCGGTATTGAGGACGTCAAAGCGATCGCTCATCCCGTGCTCAGACACCGGATAATCACTAACTTTACAGCCGAGGCTGAGGGGATTAAGCCGGATGACCTCATTGAAGATCTTATCAAGGTTTTGGATTAGCAGAGCTTGCTCTGCGCTCCCTAGCTAAGTTGTTTGATTCATCAAACAGAAGGGGATGGCAGACTGACCTGATTGATGACCTTCTCAAGGTTTTGGATTAGCAGAGCTTGCTCTGCGCCCCTCTAGCTAAGAATTATCTTCGTCTTTTGTAAAATCAACAATCGAGTATTTTCTAAAGCAGTCATAGATCCAATCTTTTCCTTCCTTTTTTATCCAATCACTAAAACTTGAAAATTGATAGGCAGTTAGATCTTTTATTGTGTCTATATAGCCGTGTTTTATTGGATTCTGATGAATATAATTGAAATGCCTCCAGTAATCACATTCATTACGAATGCAATAATCCCAGTATTGATACCAGACTTTCCTCCCGGGTTTCTCATCAATTTTATT